>NZ_JACEGK010000442.1:0-6765 GCF_056859195.1 Streptomyces sp. NH27 | reverse complement strand
GGATTCGACATCAGCGGGTACCTCCGAGCGGCAAAGTGGCCAGGACGCCGGGAACCTGTTCGCGGTCCAGCCGGGCCAGACCCGCTCGGACGCCGCGTGCGGCGCGCTGCAACTGGCGCCGCGCGGAAACGAGTTCGTCCTCGCTGCGGGCCGTCAGCCGGATATGCGCGGACACCGCGGGCGAGCCTCCGGCATCCCGGGTCACCGCGAGGCTGAAGGTGCTGGACATGGCGGGCATCGAGGTGAGCAGCGCCACCAGGTTCGTGGCCGAGGTCGCCTCCGCGCCCAGCTTCGGCCAGCGCGACACCCAGTACGTGGTGTGCCACCGGTCGTCGCACCGCCAGGCCCGCGTGCTCTCCGACGTCCGGCGGCTGTCGGCCGCCGAACGTCCGGCGTGTGACTGGGCGTTGGCCATCGGGTTCGCCCCGGACGACGTCGCCAGCGCCGCCGTCAGTTCGGCCTCGGTCAGCACGGTGACCTCGAAGCCCGCGCCGGCCAGTCGGCTCACCAGTTGGTCGGCGGCCCGCAGCAACGCCCGCTGGGAGCCGCCCAGTCCGCCGCCGCGGGCCTGCACCGCCTCGGGGCTCAACTCGGGATCGAACTTCAGCGCGATCCAGGTCAACCGGGCGGCGGGGGCGCCCACCCGGGCCTGGAGCGGTGCGTACGAGTTCGCCGCGATCGACTGCTGCGGCAGGTGCGGGGCCGGCGACGGATGCGTGTGCTGGACGATCTGCGCGCACTCCAGCCGTATGTCGTCCACGTCGAGCGCGCCGTACAGCGCCTCCAGCGGCAGCGGACGCGTTGACCTGGCCGGACGCAGCGGTTCGTCGCGGGCCTGCACCTGGATGACGGCGGTCAGGAAGGTGCCGTCGCCGATCATGCCGACCGTGCGGTCCTGCTTCTGGTCCGTGTAGCTGTAGGTGTGCAGCGCCGGATCACACTCCACCACCGGCTCCAGCGCCGGTTCGACCTCGCCGAGCGTGCGCGGGTCGACCGCGGCGCGCTGGCGCCGCCGCAGTGCGAGCGCGGTCCGCAGCCACTCCACGACCGGGTGCCCGCGGCGCCGTACCACCGCCAGCAGCACCAGGACGGCGCCGATCACCGCGGTCGGCACGATCAGCGCGGTGTTGATCGCCCACCCGACGAGGACGAGAGCGACGGCCACCTCGACCAGCACCACTTGGTGCAGCCACACTCCGCCCAAACGCCCTGGCCGGGGCTGGACATGGAACACCGCGGGCGCGGTCCGGGGGGCGCCCGCCGCGCCCCCTTGCGGCATCTGTTCGACAGCGCTCACCGTGCCCATCCCCCGTTCGCCCTCCCCCGATCCCGAACCGGTGCGGCACCGAAGTGGTGGCCTGCGGTTCGGTTCGGCACCAGGATCTGAATAATCAGTACGACGACCGTACCGTGTGAACAACGCTTCGGGCCGCACGCGGCATAGTAGTGGCCCGCACTGACTTCGTTTCGGGGGAGCAGCCAGGGATGGCCTCACGCAAGGACCAGCTCAACGCCTACAACTTCGCACGCAAGCGCACAGTCGCGGCCTTCATCCAGCCCAGCCCGACCGGCTCGGAGGAGGGGGCCCCGCGTCCGCTGCGGGCACTGGGGCCGAGTCTCGTCGTCGGTGGTCTGGCCCTGGCGGTCTTCGGCGCCTGGGGGCTGATCCAGCCGACCGCCCCTTCCGGTTGGGACACCCCGGGCTCGTACGTCATCGTGGGCAGCGACTCCACGACCCGCTACGTGGTCCTCAACGACACCGGGCCGGACGGCAAGAAGGAGCGGGAACTCCACCCCATCCTCAACTTCGCCTCCGCCAAGCTGCTGCTCGACCCCGACCAGGGCAAGGTCATCAAGGTCAAGGAGTCCGTGCTGGACGACGGCACGGTCCCGCACGGCGCCACCATCGGCATCCCGTACGCGCCGGACCGGCTGCCCAGCGCGGAGGACGCCGGAACGCCCAAGAAGTGGGCGGTGTGCGACCGGCCGGGCAGCGCCCAGGAGCCCGACCAGGCCGTCTTCATCCTGGCCGGCCAGGACGCGGAGAAGGCGTCCGCCCGAATGCGCCTGACGGGCAGTCAGGTCATCTACGTGCAGGGTGACGACGGCGCCCGGTATCTGGTCGACGCACGCGGCACCCGCTACCAACTCGGCGGCCCCGACTGGAAGTCACGCAGCGCGAAGCGCATGTCCCAGCTCGAGCGCACCCTCTTCGGCCAGTCGGCGGAGCCCCGGCGTGTCACCGACGACTGGCTGAAGTCGCTCAACCAGGGCAGCCCACTGTGGTTCCCCGACATCGCCCAGAAGGGCAGCCAGACCGCCAACGGCAAGGTCGGCACGGTCAACGTGGCCACCACCGCGGCGGGCCAGGAGTTCTACGTGGTCGGCGTGGACGGGATGGAGCCCACCACCCCCTTCACCGCTCTGCTGGTGGAAGCGGAGACCGGCCAGGCCGCGCCCGTCCGCAGCGCGGTGCCGGCCGGCGTGTCGAAGACCTTCGCCGGCGGCGGTTCCGACTGGCCGGTCCAGGAGCCGAAGGCGGTCGGTACCGCGACCGGACCACACGCGGGCACCGTGGAGTGCAGCGTCCTGGCCGGCACGGCCAACGCCCAGGGCAGCCCGCAGCTGAACGTCTGGACCGGCAGCAGCTATCCGGCCACCGTCGTCGACGGCGCCACCAGTGCCTACGTCACCCCGGGCACCGGACTGCTCTACGTCGAGGTCACCGGCAAGGACACCACCAACGGCACCCTCTACCTCGTCACCGACACCGGGCTGCGCTACGCGGTTCCCCGCAACAACGACAGCACCGCCGCCGCGACCGCCACCCCGACGCCGACCGCCACCACCTCGGGTCTCAATGACATCAACCAGGCCCAGATCAGGCTGGGTTACGGCTCCGTAGTGCCCAAGGGCATCCCGCTGACGTGGTCCTCGTTCCTGCCCAAGGGCCCGACGCTGGACACCGAGAGCGCACTCCAGGCGCAGGGGTCATGACCATGGACACCGCAGCGACGCCTGCCGCCGCACCCGACCTGCCTCCCGTGCCCGCCCTGTCCTCCGCATCTGCCGTGTCTTCCGCACCGGCCGCGCCTCGGCGGTCCGCGACCCGGGTGGCTCGTGCCGCGCCTTCCGCCCGGCGCGCGGTGCTCGGAGCGGTCGCGGCCCTCTCCGCCGCCTGCCTGCTGCTCGCGCCCGCGGCCGTGCCCGCCGCGGTCGAAGCAGCCGCCGGCCCGCACCTGGACAGCGATGGCCAGTGCACGTTCCCGGCCAAGGACATCAAGGGCACGCCCTGGGCCCTGCAGCGGGTACAGCTCAACCAGTTGTGGCAGCACACGAAGGGCCAGGGCGTCCGGGTGGCCGTTGTCGACTCCGGCGTCGACATCAAGAATCCGCAGATCAAACCGGCCGTGGACGTCTCGTCGGGGGTCAGCGTGGTCGGGAGCAAGAAGGACCACGGCGCGACCGACACCATCGGCCACGGCACCAAGGTGGCGGGCATCATCGCCGCCCGGCCGGCCAAGGGAACGGGCTTCGTCGGGCTGGCTCCCGAGGCCACGATCGTGCCGATCAAGCAGTACACCGACGAAGAGGAAAATCCGCAAAAGGACCAGCGGCCCGCGCTCGTGAACGCCATCAACGCGGCGATCGCGGCCCATGTCCAGATCATCAACATCTCCCAGGACACCACCGGCGACTACCAGCCGCTGGCCGACGCGGTGGCCCACGCGGTGGCCGAGGGCATCCTCGTCGTGGCCTCCGCAGGCAACGCGGGGACCGGCGGGCACCTGGGCACGACGTATCCGGCCGCGTACCCGGGCGTCCTCGCGGTCGGGGCCTCCGACCGCAACAACGAGCGCGCGGACTTCTCCCAGGCCGGGACCTTCGTGGACGTCGCCGCCCCCGGCGTCGACATGGTTTCCACGGTGCCCGGCGGCGGACAGTGCGTCGACAACGGCACCAGTTTCTCCGCGCCGTACGTCGTCGGGGTCGCCGCCCTGATCAAGGCGAGCCACCCCAAGTGGACCGCCCAGGAGATCAGTACGCGCATCGAGCAGACCGCCCAGCGCACCTCTCTCGGCCGTAACGACTTCGTCGGCTGGGGAGTCGTGGACCCGGTCCGCGCGGTCACCGACGCGTCGAAGCCCGGTGCCGCGCCCACTCCGGACAAGGGCTTGGCGAAGAGCCGAAGCCGGGTCGTCCCGGCCGCGCTCTCGCTGGGCGAGAGCCGTCAGACGCGCGACCGGCGAACCGCCACGTACGTGGTCGGAGCCGGCCTGCTGGTGATCGTGGTCCTCATCGGGGGCGCAGTCGCAATGCGGGATCTACGTCGCAAATCGGCCAGGGCGTGAGGCGAGTTTGTGACAACCCTGTCCCAGCTTGGGAGAGCAGTTGGGACAGTGAAGGCGAGTCGATAGTATGACGATGACATCGCGTCAGAATTGATGTCGTCGCGGCGGCCGCGGGCAGTACCCGTGAGCCGCAGAGCCGACAACTACTCATGGGGGAAGGTGAACGATGTCGGACAAAACGAAGGTCAGTTCCAGTGAACTGAAGGAACTCGCCGGCAAGATCGACACTGTCACGGGTGAGATCCACGGTGTGATGAGCAAGCTCGACGGTGTCGCCGTCGAGATGCAGTCCCACTGGTCGGGGCAGGCGGCGCTGGCGTACCAGCACCTTCAGGAGCAGGTGAACAACGACGGCAAGACGCTGAACCGGATTCTCGGTGACATCCGTGACGCGCTGGCCGCGTCCGGCACCGACTTCGGCAGCCAGGAAGAGGACCAGAAGCACATTCTGGAGCAGCTCAAGGGCAGCACGGCCGACGACAGCATCCTCAAGGCGTTCGGCTGACCGTCCCGGCGCAGCGGGTTCTCCCATCCTGACTCTGAAGGAGGTAACGACATGTCCGATATGGGCATTTCCGTAACATATTCCGGCCTCAGCACGGCCGCCGACAGCATCGGCACGTCGGCGCAGAGCATCTCCACCCACCTGGAAGACGTCAAGCAGCACGTCGACCGCGTCGTCGCCACCTGGGAAGGTGCGGCGCGCGAGGCTTACGCCCCCAAGCAGGCGGAGTGGAACAAGCACGCCGCACACCTGCACGAGACGCTGCTCAAGGTGCAGTCGGCGGTCAACCAGGCCGCCGAGAACTACCAGCACACCGACAAGCGCAACGCGGCCCGGTGGAGTTGAGCCGGAGCAGCTGAGGCAGGGACTTCCCGGCTTCGGGCGGACGCGCATCGCGTCGCCCGGGCCGGGTTGTCTGCGCCCATGCCGCCTCGGTCGGGCACGGCACGTACAAGCGGAGCCTGAGTCCGACCGGAACACGTAGGAATCACGGGGGAGGAGTTTCGAGGTGTCGCACCGTGCCGGGGACGGGCCGGCAAAGCCCGACGTCAAGGCGGAGCTGGAAACGCTCACGACCTTCAAGAACCGTATCGACGAGATGCTCAGGGATCTGAACGACTCGGAAGCGGCGCCGAAGAAGATCGGCGACGACCGGATCGAGGCCAGCCATCTCGGCACCGGCTTCGGCGAGTCGACCAAGCTGATGAGCACTTACAGCACGGTCCACGACCGGCTGGAGCACCTCTCGCAGTTGCTCGCCGACCAGATCGAGGCGATGAGTATCTCGGTGACCGGCGCCCGCGACGGCTACGCCAACGTGGACGAGGAACAGCGACGTCGGATGTGGGCCATCTACGACACGACCGACAAGGACTACGACCCGAAGCTCGACCCGAACTCACCGCAGAACAACGGCAGTACGCCGCCGGTGGACGACGGGTCGCAGAACTCCAGTGCCGGGTCGACGGGATGAGCGCACACGCGGGGGGAACCACATGGACGGCGAGGACGGGGGCCTGAGCGATGTACCGAGATGATGACGAGGGAATTGGCTACTCGGCCTCCACGGACTTCGAGAAGTTCGACCACGCGTCGATGCTCGAGATGATCCAGCAGGCCGACCCGGCGAAGGTGATCGCGCTCGGCCAGAAGCTGGACAAGGTCAGCACCAAGACCGAGGCCATCGCCACCGACCTCCAGACGCACATGGGCAAGGTCGACTGGGAGGGCGAGGGCGGCGACGCCTTTCGTGACTGGGGGTCGCGCGTCGCCAGCGCCACCATGACGCTGGCGGACTACAGCTCCAACGCCAGCGTCTTCATGCAGAACGCCGGGCAGGTGCTCGGCGAGGTCAAGCGCGACATGCCGCAGGTGCCGAGCATTCCGTACCACACGGTTTCCGCCTACCGGGCGAAGAACGGCTTGGACGGCCACTACTCCGACACCGCCGGCGTGACCACCACCCACCTCGACGGTGCGTACGGACCGTTCAACCCCGATCCGTCCGCGGCGGAGTACAAAAGCGCCGAGACGTCGCTGGAGCACTCCCGTTCGCTGGCCGTGGACCAGATGAACAAGCTGGGCCAGGCGTACACCATGGCGACGAACGTCATCAAGACGACGCCGGAGCCGACGTTCCCGCCGACCCCGAACATGATCATGCCGGCGCGGCCGGCGGGCTCCGGCAGCAAGGACGCCAGTTCGAGCTACGTTCCCGGTGACACAGGCGGTACTGGCGGTACCGGTGGGTCCGGCGGTACCGGTGGACCCAGCGGTACCGCGAAGGTCCACCTCCAGCACATCGCGGTGCCCGACTTCGACTCCGGCAGCGGTGACGGTTCGCCGTCCGTGCCGGCCGGTGGACTCCCGCCGGTCACCTTCCCGCCCGACACGTCGGTGAACCTGGAC
>NZ_JACEGK010000441.1:0-6772 GCF_056859195.1 Streptomyces sp. NH27 | reverse complement strand
GGCACGGACGGACCGTCAGACGGTCGCGACGCCGTTCGCGTACCGCTTCATGTTGTAGGTGCCGAAGCCGTTCTGGACGGGGTCGCCGCTGCCGTTGATGCAGCGCAGGATGCCGCCGCCGGCCGCGTCGTTGAGGCAGACGGTCATCAGGTCGGTGAAGACCACGCCCGGGGTGTCGGGAACCTCGTAGGCGCGGTCGGTGTAGATGTTCGCCTCCAGGTTGAAGAAGCAGTAGCTTCCCAGCCCCCAGGCGAGGTGGTCGGTGACGGAGTCGGCGACCTTGTAGGCGGCGTACCCGTTGGTGGTGCCGTGCACCCAGGCCGACTGGGTGGGCACGTCGTACGGGTGCTCGTTCTGGAAGAAGTACGTACGGCCGTGGTTGCCGTTCCAGACCACCTCGTACTTCTGGTAGTGCTCCACGGCCAGGGCGTAGGCGGTGACGTGCTCGCCGTTGACGAGGAAGCCGGTGTCGGCCGGGTTGACCGACCAGCCGACCGTGCCGTCCAGGCCGTGGTCGGCCCGCCAGAGCCAGAGGTTGTCGCAGATCACGTCGTTGCTGTCGAGCTGGACGCTGACGGCCGCGCCGCCGGGCAGGGACCCGCCGATCCGGGCGTAGACGTCGAAGAGCGCGGTGGGGTCGGCGGAGTGCCTGATCCAGCTGCGGCCGTGGCCGACCCGCAGCAGCACCGGGGAGTGCGCCGAGGCGGCCTCCAGGAGCACACCGGCGACGCTCACCCCGCCGACGTCGGCGACCTCCAGGAGGGAGTTGCCGTGCGCGGCCTGGAGCGTGGCCAGGCCCAGGCCCAGGACGACGGTGCCGGGGCGGTTCACCCGCAGCGGCGCGGACAGCGGGTAGACGCCGGGGGTGAACAGGAGGTGCTGCCCCCGGGCCAGGGCCCGGTTGAGGTCGGCGGCGGAGTCGCCGGACCTGGCCACATGGAAGCCGGACAGCGGGAGGCTGCGTCCCTTGGCCGGACCGTGCGCCCAGCTGGTGCCGGCGCTGTCCCGGCGCAGCGCGGGCACGAAGACGTGGTAGCCGCCGCGGCGGTCCACGGTCAGGAACGGCTTCTCCCGTACGGTCGGGGTCCGGTCGACGGTGGTGTAGGGCGGCGTGGGGAAGGACTGGGCGGGAGCGCCCTGGGTGCCGACGAAGACCATGTTCCAGTTGGAGCCGGTCCAGCTGCCGAAGGTGTCGTTGCGCGACAGCCACTGCTGCTGCGAACCGGACTCCACCTGGCCGTCCACCACGCTGTCGGCGAGGAATCCCCCGCTCGACCACTGGTTGCCGGGCGGGCTCGGCCACAGGGTCATGTCGCCCTTCACGTGGACGCGGCGCATCGGGCCCGCCTGGGCGACCGCCCAGCGCTCCAGCCCGTCCGGCGGGACGATGCTCAGGTTCTCCGCGGCCCGCCAGAAGTTCTGCGTGCCGTTGCCGTCCAACCACTGTGCGTCGACCGTGACATGGCCGTTGATCACCACGTCGTCGGGGCTGTCCCCCAGCCCGAGCACGTGGGTGTAGAACCCCACGTTGACGTCGACGTGGTAGGTGCCGGGCATGAAGGCCAGCGCGTACCGCTCGGTGCCGAACTGGTTGGACTGCTGGGTGGCGAACACGGCGTCGAGCTGCGCCTGGATCGCCGCGTCGCCCATGGACGGCTCGAAGACGAGGACGTTCGGGCCCAGGTCGGTGCCGGCCCGGTGCGCGGGCTGCGGGCGACCGGGGTTCGCGTGGCCGGGCTGCGAGGCGAAGGCTGATCCGGTGGAGATACCGCCGACCAGCGGCACCGCGGCGGCGACGGCCGCCCCGCGGAGCATGGCACGGCGCGTGGGAATGTCGGACACGGCTCTCCCTGAAGTGGTGGGTGGGGAGGAGAACTGCGGCTGGCCCTGAACCGCGTGAGAGCGCTCTCAGGGACGAAGTGAATCATCGCGACTATGCAGCGTCAATAAGACCGACCGGGAAATGGAGGGCGGGTGAAGGAGCGGGTCGAGGGCCGAGTCCGGGCGGTGCCGACGAGGGAGCCATGGCGGGGCGATGGTGACCGAGGAGAAGCCGGCTGGGCGAGAGCCATCGGCCCGCGACGCCGCCCTCCATGTGCCCGTCGGTCCAAGCGGACGGTCATCACTCGACCGGCTGGGAGGCACGATGGAGCGGCCGCTGCGGCGGCAGTTGAAGCCGGCTGGGGCGGCTGTGGCAGCGGGTGAAGGAGTGGCGCCGGCGCGGCGGGCGGCGGCAGCACGGCAGATGGAGGCGTCTCCGGGCGGCGGCAGCACGGCGGGCGAAGGGCTCGGCGGCGGGCGAAAGAGCCAGGGCGGGCGAAGGACCCGCGGCACCGAACGCAACCGTTCTGCCGCGCCACGCGCGACGGTCCGGCCGCGCGCGGGCGCGGCCGGACCGGGACTGCCGGGGTCGCCCGGCATCGCTTACGGGGAAGTGCTCAGCCGGAGCAGGTGATGGTGGGCGCCGCCCAGTCCCCGTGGTCGTAGGCGTTGCCGTCGCCGGCGTCGCCCACCACGAGGTCGAGGGTCTGCACCCCGGTCAGATCGGCGCTGATCTTCTGCGCCGGGTCACCGCCCTTGATCGTGCCGGTGGCCGTCAGCGTCTTACCGTCGCCGAGCACGCTGAACGTGTCGCTGCCCGACGTCCCCGCGTCGTCGTCGTTGCCGACGGTGGAGGTGAACTTCGAGCAGTTGCCGCCCAGGTAGATGCTCACGTCGCTGATCGAGTTCGTGCCCAGGCCCTTCGGGTAGACGGTGCCGTCGATGGTGAGCGGGCTGCCGTCGCCGGCGTTGGTGCCGCCGACCGACTCGTCGCGCTCCACCGGGCCCCAACCGTTCGTGGCCGACAGGAACTCGAGGTCGCTCACGTTGTTCACCCCGGTCGGCGCCGGCGGGTTGGTGACCGCCACCTGCGCGTCCTGCCGCAGCCACTGCGCGACCTCGCCCTGCGCGAAGGTCGCGGTGGCGCCGACCGTCGCGGTCGACGCCTTGTCCACCGGCGCTGTCAACTGCCAGACGGCGGTGGCGCTCTGCCCGGGCCTGATCGCCCCGAACACCTCCGGCTGGGCGTCGAAGGTGAACCCGGGCGCGGTGAGCGAGACGTTGACGCCCTCGGCGGTCTTCGCGCCGGCCGGCACCGACACGGTGGCGGACACCGTCAGGGTCTTGCCGCGCTGCACGCTCTTCGCCGACGGGGTGACCGTCATCGCCGCGGTGGCCTTGCCGCCGCCGGCCTTCTGGAAGGACAGGTTGTCGAACTGGTCGGTGTCGTACGACGTGAGGCCCAGCCCGCCCTGGCCCGCGGTGTAGCTGCCGTCGTGCGCGACGCCGACCTGCTTGCCGTCCACGGACGCGGTGATCGCCGAGCCGCTGAAGGAGAGCCCGAGCCGGTGCCACTTGCCGGTGCCGAGCGCGGTGGTGGAGGACCTGCCGAGCACCGTACGGTTGCCGTCCGCGTCGCTCTTGAGGATCGTCCAGGCGCCGGTGTCGCTGATCTGGAAGTAGTAGCCCTGCTGGTGGGACTGCGGGCGGTTCTGGGTGCCCGCGCGTCCGATCAGCTCGACCGTGCCGGGCTTGGCCAGTTCGACGTCGGACTGCAGCGAGTAGTCCGTCCAGGTCGGGTCGCCGACCAGGGTGAACGCGTCGCTGTCGTCCTGCCATTCGATCGGCTTGACCGGCGCCATCTGCTGCAGGCACATCCCCCGCCGGCCGGCGGCGCACTTCTGCACCTCGAACGAACCCTGCATGTCGGAGAGGTACTTCGCCTCGGTGCCCGCGACATCGTTGTCGAAGCTGTCGGAGTACGGCAGTTCCAGCGCGTGCGCGGCCGGGGCGGTGGCGGTGCCCTTGCCCTGCCCGGTGGTCGTGGTGACCGTGTAGATGTAGCCGGGCTTCATCGTCAGCGCGTACGTGCCGTCGGCCGACGGGGTGATGTCCTGGGTGTGCGCGAAGTCCGTTGCCGCGGAGGGGTTGTTGACGTCGGTGGCCCACACGTGCACGGCGCCCGTGGACAGGCCGCCCTTGACGGTGAAGTTCGCGGTCTGCGCGGCGGTCGCGGTGGTGGTCTCCAGCACCGTCGAATAGTCCTTGCCGTTCGGGGACTTGAGCGTCACGTAGCTGCCGTTGGACTCCGAGCCGCCGAGGTAGCCGGACCCGGTGTCGACGAACTTCCAGCCGGGCTGGGCGAATTGGGTGACCTGCGCGGTCGCCCAGGTGTTCTCGCCGATGCCGTAGTTGCCCGACCAGGGCGAGCCGGCGGTGGCAAGGCCCACGGTCGCGTACGGCAGGTTCGGGTAGACCGCCGCGATCAGCGGCCAGTTGAAGTAGCTGGTCATCTTCGCGTCGACGTAGCCGCGGGTGATGGAGCGGATCAGCGCGGGGGCGCCGGTGTTCATGTCCTGCGAGCCGTTCTCGCTGGCCCACAGCGGCTTGCCGTTGTCCTGCGCGGTCTGCGTGCTGGAGCAGCTCGTCGCCGGACCGCCGTCGCCCTGGCACGGGTAGTGCGCGCCGATGATCGACACGGCCTTGTCGAACGCCGGGTCCTTCGCCATGTCGTCCGCGACGTCCCAGCCGCTGTCGTCCGCGACGATCTGCACGCCCGAGTAGCCGGCGGCGTCCAGCGCGGAACGCAACTGCACGTACCAGTCGGCGTCGTGGCCGCGCTCGTTCCAGCCGCCGAGGTACTTGATGGGCAGGCCGTGCTCCTTGGCGCAACCCAGCCACGAGATCAGGTAGTTGATGGTGTCGGTCGACCAGAAGCCGCCGTTGATCCAGCCGGGCGCGGCCCATGCCAGGCCGTACAGCCCGATGTCCGGGTTGCGCTTGACCGCCTGCTCGGCGAGCCAGAACTCGTAGCCGGCGTTGCAGTTGATCGCACCCTTGGTGTGCTCGATCGAGGGCTCGGAGCCGTCGGTGGAGTTGGCGTCGCCGCCGATCTCCAACTTCAGCAACTGGAGGTTCGCGCCGTAGCCCGGCTTGAACATGTAGTCCAGGATCTGCTTCTGCTGGGCGGCCGGATAGTCCGTCAGCAGACGGGAGTTGCCGCCGCCCCCGCTGATCGCGCCGATCCCGTCGAACGTCCGGCCGCTCTGACCGCCGTCCACGCTGATCGACGTATTGGGGTCCGCATGCGCCGGCGCCGTACTCGCGGCCAGCAGCGCGGCCAGCAGCGCGAGCACCCACAGCGGGGTAAGTCTCCACACACGAGTCAACACTCGGGGCATGACTGACGCCCTTCACTAGAGGAGGATGGCGTCAAGTGTCCCCACCTGTTGAATATTCGGTCAACAGCGCGAACAAAGAAACACAATCAAACATCGCGTCACGTCCGGCCGGGTAGAAACCCTCACCCGGTAGCGCCGGTCCCGTCAGAGGCGGGTGACGAGGAGGGAGATGTCGTCCTGCTGGCCGGCCGGGTCGGCCATGGCGCGCAGCAGGCCGTCGGCCAGGTCGTCCGGGGACAGCGTGCGCAGGTCACGGACCGCGGCGATCAGGCGGTCGATTCCCGCGTCGATGTCCTCGCCGCGCCGCTCGATGAGGCCGTCGGTGTACAGCACCAGGGTGTCGCCCACCTGGTAGTCCAAGGTGGCCTGCGGGCGCGGCACGTGCTCCAGCCGCACCCCGAGCGGCGGGTCGGTGGCCTGGTCCAGCAGTTCGTGGCTGCCGTCGGCGTGCATGAGCACCGGGGGCGGGTGGCCGGCGTTGCTGTACAACACCAGCCGGCTGAGCGGGAAGAGCTGGCACACGAAGGTGGTGGTGGCCGTGGCGCCCTCCTGGACGCGCGCGTACAGGCCGAGCGTCTCCAGGGCGCCGCTGGGGCCGTCGGCGACGCGGACCGCGGCGCTGAGCGCGCTGCGCAGCATGCCCATGACGCTGGCGGCCTCCACTCCGTGGCCTACCACGTCGCCGACGGTCAGCGCCATCCGCCCGTCGGACAGGTCGACGACGTCGTACCAGTCGCCGCAGGCGTTCATGCCCTTCAGCGCCGGCAGGTAGCGCACCACGATCTCGGAGTGTCCGGCCAGGTCGGGCGTGGCGAGCATGGTCCGCTGGAGGGTCAGCGCGACGTCGCCGGTGCGCACCGCCGACTCCTGCAGCCGGATGTTGGCCTGCCGGAGCTCCCTCGCCCTGGTGAACATCTCGGCGCGCGGCGCCTCCGCGGCCGCGTCGTCCTCCGGCGCCCCGCCGTGGTGCGCCGCGTCGTCGCCGGCCCACTCGGAGCGGACGTACTCGGTGACGTCGTCGATCTGGTGGATGATCAGCTCCACCCGCCCGTCGGCGCCGATCACCGGCCGGTTCACCACGTTCCACCAGCGGGGGTCGAACCGGCCGGCCCGGTCCGGCCGGGGCACCGCGAAGCGGTGCAGCATCAGCATGTTCGTCCGGCCGGTCACGAGCGCGGTCTCCAGCGATCTGCGCTGGACCTCGGCGCCGTGCGAGGCCGGATCGGCCGGATCGGGCGGGTAGGCGTCGAAGAAGCCGCGGCCGACCAGCTCCGCCGCTGTCCGGCCGGTGGCCTCGACGTAGGCGTCGTCGACCGCGACGATCGTCAGCTGCCGGTCGAGTACGGCGCAGGCCGCCGGCATCGCGGCGAACAGGGCCGCGTAGTCCAGCCCGGCGCCCTCACCTCCGGCCATCGCGACCACCCGACCTCCCTTGCGCCACCCGGGTCGTACCGCCTGTGCCCTGCCGTGCACGCCAGTCAACCCCGGCGCCCGGGCGGCCGCGCCCAGGCGCACGGACGGCTCGCCCGGACAGCGGAACGCGGCGACGC
>NZ_JACEGK010000440.1:0-6774 GCF_056859195.1 Streptomyces sp. NH27 | reverse complement strand
CGGACTTCGGCGAGGGCGAGGCGGGTGCCGGCGGGGCCGGGGGCGGTCGCGGAGATGGAGACCTCGTCACCGTCCTCGAGGAATGACCGCTGCGTGCCGTCGGGAAGGCGCAGCGGGTCCTCCCCGTTCCAGGAGAGCTCGATGAGCGCGCCGCGAGTGTCGCGCTCGGGCCCGCTGACGGTGCCGGACCCGAAGAGATCCCCGGTCCGCAGGCTCGCCCCGTTCACCGTGAGGTGCGCCACCATCTGCGCGTAGGTCCAGTACATCGTGGCGAACGGCGGCCGCGCGACGACATGCCCGTTGAGCCGAACCTCGATCGCGATGTCGAGGCCCGACGGCTCCGCGGCGCCGTCGTCGAGGTAGGCCGGCGGGCGCGGGTCGCGCGGTGGCGGGGAGGTACGGGCGTGCCGTAGCGCGTCGAGCGGCGTCACCCACGCGGAGACGGACGTGGCGAAGGACTTGCCGAGCATCGGGCCGAGCGGGACGTACTCCCACGCCTGGATGTCCCGCGCCGACCAGTCGTTGAGCAGGCACAGCCCGAAGACGTGGTCGTCGGCGTCGGCGAGCGCGACCCGCTCACCGTGCGCGGAGGGCGCCCCGACCACGAAGCCGACCTCGGCCTCGACGTCGAGCCGCAGCGAGGGACCGTACGACGGCACCTGCTCGCCCGGCTCCCGGCGCTGCCCGCAGGGTCGTACGACGTCGGTGCCCGAGACCACGACGGTGCCCGCCCGGCCGTGGTAGCCGATCGGCATGTACTTCCAGTTCGGCGGCAGCGCGGCGGCGTCCGGGCGGAAGATCCGGCCGACGTTGGTGGCGTGGTGCTCCGAGGCGTAGAAGTCGGCGTAGTCCGCGACCTCGAACGGCAGGTGCGGGGTCGTGTCCGGGAGCGGTACCAGGCAGGGCGCCACGGCGTCGCGGTGCCGCTCCTCGGTCAGCCACGCGGTGACCGCCGCCCGTACCCGCGTCCAGGCCGGGCGGCCCGCGGCCAGCAGCGGGTTCAGCGAGGGCGCGGCCAGCAGCTCCGTGAGGTCGGCGGGCGCGGCGGTGGCACGGGCGGCGGCGCCGGCGTCGAGTACGTGCTCCCCGTAGCGGACCCCGAGCCGCCGCCGGGGGTCGCCGGCCGTGCTGAAGACGCCGTACGGCAGGTTGTGCGCCCCGAACGGCGCGTCGTGCGGGACGTCGAACGGGTCGGCGGCACTCAACGGTCCTCCACGGGCGGCCGGCGGTGATCACGTATGGCGATCATGCAAACGCCCCGAGGATACCGCCGGGCTCCGGGCCGCCCGCGGTACGTACGCCGTACGTGCGTGTACGTGGTGCGTGGTGCGTGCGCCCGCCGTGCCTGCGCGGGGAACGGGTTTGGAGCTGCCCGCACGGCAAACGTAAAGTTCGCCCCATGACCGGGCGGGGAACGCGGGGCCCGGTACCCACGGGGATCACACGGAGAGCAGCGGTTTCATGACGGCGACCACACAGGACCTGTACGGCCCCGGGCCCGACCCGGCCCCCGGCGGCGAGGGCCTGCCCGCCGACGCGCTCGGGCTCCCCTCGGACGACCAGGACCGGACGCCGACCCCGGGTACGGTCCCGGCTCCGGCCCGGGCCCAGGCCGCCCAAGCTTCGGCTTCGGGCAAGGCCCCGGACGCCGCCGAACCGCCGGAGGCCCCCGGCATCGACCCCGACCGCCTCGCCCAGTGCCTCGCCGTACTCGCCGAGCTGGACGACCTCCCCGTCGACCACCCCGACGCCATCGCCGTACGCCGCGCCACCGCCGGGATCTACCGCACGGTCAAGCAGCGCCGCCGCCAGGACCGCCGGGCCGCGAAGACCGCCAACGACAAGGCCGTCACCGAGGCCACCGCCACCGGCGCCGCCGACCGGATCGACGACGAGACGCTCGGCATCCAGCTCACCACCTCCGTGTCCACCGAGATCGCCGGCATCCTGGAGCGGCCCCGCTCCTGCTACGTCTGCAAGACCCGTTACATCGAGGTCGACGCGTTCTACCACCAGCTCTGCCCGCCGTGCGCGGCCGAGAACCGGGCCCGCCGCGACGCCCGCACCGACCTGACCGGGCGGCGCGCGCTGCTCACCGGCGGGCGCGCCAAGATCGGCATGTACATCGCGCTGCGGCTGCTGCGCGACGGCGCCCACACCACCATCACCACCCGCTTCCCGAACGACGCGATCCGCCGCTTCAAGGCGATGCCGGACAGCGCCGACTGGCTGCACCGGCTCAAGGTCGTCGGCATCGACCTGCGCGACCCCGCCCAGGTGGTCGCGCTCGCCGACTCGGTGGCCGCCGCCGGCCCGCTGGACATCCTCATCAACAACGCGGCCCAGACCGTACGCCGCTCCCCGCGCGCCTACAGCGAACTGGTCGCCGCCGAGGCCGCGCCGCTGCCCGCGGGCGAACTGCCCGCCGCCGAGGTGTTCGGCGCGTTCGGGTCCGGAGCGCGGACCGCGGCCGCGCTGCCCTCGCCGCGCGGCGAACTGCTCACCCCCGACGACGTCACCGGCCTCGCCCTGGTCAGCGGCTCCGCCTCGCTCGCCCGGATCGAGGCGGGCACCGCGATCGACGCCGGCGGCCTCGTGCCCGATCTCGACCCGACCAACACGTGGGTGCAGACCGTCGGCGAGGTCGACCCGATCGAGCTCCTCGAAGTCCAACTCTGCAACGTCACCGCGCCGTTCGTGCTGATCAGCCGGCTGCGTCCGGCGATGGCGGCGGCCACCGCCCGGCGCAGGTACGTGGTCAACGTGTCCGCCATGGAAGGGCAGTTCAGCCGCGGCTACAAGGGCCCCGGCCACCCGCACACCAACATGGCCAAGGCCGCGCTCAACATGCTCACCCGCACCAGCGCGCAGGAGATGCTCGACACCGACGGCATCCTCATGACCGCCGTCGACACCGGCTGGATCACCGACGAGCGGCCGCACCCCGACAAGGTCCGGCTCGCCGCCGAGGGCTTCCACGCCCCGCTCGACCTGGTCGACGGCGCCGCCCGCGTCTACGACCCGGTGGTGCGCGGCGAGCAGGGCGAGGACTTGTACGGCTGCTTCCTCAAGGACTACCGCCCGTCGGCGTGGTGACCCCGCAGCACGGGTGAGGGTGCGCGGCGGACGAGGGGGCGCCGCTCGTGAGGCCGCGGCCTGATGCCGACCGGCCTACGCTGGCCAGGTGGCCCTCTTCGTCATCGAGCGCACCACCGCCCTGCCGCCGGCCGAGGCGTGGCGGCGGCTCACCCTGTGGGAGCGGCACTCCGCCACGGTGCCTCTGACCCGGATCGAGGTGCTGACCCCGCCGCCGTCGGGGGTCGGCACCGCGTTCGTGGCGCGTACGGGGATCGGCCGGGCCGGAGTCGCGGACCCGATGCGGGTCGAGGAGTGGCAGCCGCCGGGTGCCGACGGGCACGGGCGGTGCCGGCTGGTGAAGACCGGGAAGGTCGTCGTCGGCTGGGCCGAGATCGAGGTGTGGCCGGCGCCCGGCACCACCGCCGCCCACACCGACACCGACACCGGCACCCACACCCGCACCGGCTCCCGGGTGCGCTGGCGTGAGGACCTGCGCGTACGCGGGCTGCCGCCGGCCCTCTTCGACCCGGCGACGTCCTTCGCCGGCCGGCTGGTCTTCGGCCGGGCCCTGGACACGTTGCTCGGCGGGCGCCCCTGATTCCCGGGGCCGGCCGGGTGCCGCGATACGTGGCAACGCCCCATGTGCGACAGGTACGACCGGGTACAACGGGTGCGCCGTCACGCCGATGACTTTCCCGACCCGGTGCGGTCTACCCCGGTGCAAGGCACCCGGCCGAGCGCGTACACCCGCGTCGCACCCTGGAGGCAGGCTTCCGTGTCCACCAAGATCTTCGTCAATCTCCCGGTCAAGGACCTTTCCCGGTCGATGGACTTCTTCACCGGCCTCGGCTTCACCTTCAACCCGGACTACACCGACGAGAAGGCCGCGTGCATGGTCATCAGCGACGACATCTACTCGATGCTGCTGACCGAGCCGTACTTCCGGACGTTCACCGGCAAGTCCGTCGCCGACGCCTCGACCTCCAGCGAGGCGATCATCGCGATCCTCCTGGACACCCGGGAGGACGTCGACCGCATCGCCGCGGCGGCCCTCACCGGCGGCGGCCAGACCGTCAAGGAGACGAACGAGCAGAGCCCGATGTACACCCGGGCCTTCTACGACCTCGACGGCCACCACTGGGAGCTCTTCCACGCCGGCCCCGCGTAACGGGTGCGCCTGGTTCTGTGCGGCACTTGTGCGGCTCCTTTCGCGGAAGGAGCCGCATCCAGCCAGGTGCGCGGGCAACTCCCCCGAAGCGGGTATCCCCAGCGGGCGAGCGGCCGCCGGCAGGTGGTCCCGAGGCCGGCAGAACGGAGGCGCCCGGGGGGTCGGGGGCACCGGAAGCGAGCAATACGCTTGGCCCGCGCGCCGGAATGTTCCGCGCGCGGGGGTGTCCACCAGCGAGGGGGGATCGGGCTGTGCCCGTTGCAAGAGGAGTGAAGATCGGCATCATCGGCGCCGTCTGCGCCGGAATGTTCGGCGTGGCCGGCTACGGCGCCTACAACATGTACACGGCGCTGGGCGGCTCGGGGGGCGGCGGGAGCACGCGCAACGTGTCCGACTCGGACGCGGCCGGTTCGGCCCCGAAGCCGCCGACGGCCCGGCAGGTCGCGGACACGGCGAGCAAGTTCCTGACCGCGTGGGCCGCCGGGCAGACCGAGAAGGCGGGGGCAGCCACGGACTCGGCCGACACCGCCACGAACGACCTCACCGACTTCCGCCGGCACGGCCACATCACGTCCGTGGCGATCAGCGGCATCGCCCCGACCACCGGCGCGACCGGCGGCGCCTCGTTCACGGTCACCGCGCACCTCTCCTACGACGGCATCACGTCGACCTGGACCTACCACTCGGCGCTCGCGGTGGGCCGCGACACCGCAGGTGACGTGGCCGTCACCTGGAAGCCCTCCGTGCTGAACCCGGCGCTGTCGACCGGCGACTCGATCATCACCGGGACCGGGAAGTCGCCCGAGATCGACGTCACCGACCGGCACGGCAAGGTGCTGACCGGCACCCACTACCCGTCGCTGGCCCGGATCATCGAGGACATCAAGTCCCGTCACGGCGACCAGGTCAAGGGCGGCACCGCGGGCATCGAGACCTACGTGCAGCACAGCGACGGGTCCGCCGGGAAGGTCCTGAAGGTCCTGCGGAAGGGCCACGACAAGAAGCTCAGGACGACGCTCGACGCCGGCGTGCAGGCCGCCGCGGAGAAGGCGGTGAAGGGAAAGAACGGGGCCGGCGTCACCGCGCTCGACATCTACGACGGCACCATCCTGGCCGTCGCCAACAGCGACCCCAACGGCACCGACATCGCCCTCCAGGGCGCGGACGCCCCCGGCTCCACCATGAAGATCGTCACCTCCGCCGCGCTGCTCGAACGCGGCATGGGCCCCGGCTCCCCGGCCCCGTGCAAGAGCACGGACAACGTGCAGAACGGCCGTATGTACCACAACGACTCGCCCAGCCTGCAGAACGCGAACGCCGACCTGCGCTGGGACTTCGCGAACTCCTGCAACACCGGCTTCATCACGCAGGCACCCAAGCTCGGCCCGACCGGACTGCGCGACGCCGCCGCCCGGTTCGGCCTCACCCAGCCGTGGAACATAGGCACCGCCACCCCCGACGACCAGCCGAGCTTTCCCGACGGCAGCGGGCCCGACGAGCTGACCTCCGAGATGATCGGGCAGGGCAAGGTGGTGGCGAATCCGATGATCATGGCGTCGGTCGCCGCCACCGCGGCCACCGGCAGCTTCCACGAGCCGCGGATCGTGGCCGCCGACATGATCGACAGCCGTATCTCCGCGGCCGGCGTCGGCTCCCGGGTCTCGGGCGACCTGCGGCAGCTCATGCGCGCGGCCATCACGAACGGCACCGCCACCGGCGTCATGAGCGGCTTCGGCCCCAACTCCGGTGCGAAGACCGGCTCGGCGGAGGTCGACGGCCAGGCCGCCACCAACGGCTGGTTCACCGCGTACGCCGGCGGTGTGGCGGTGGCCGCGGTCGTCCACGACGCCGGGTTCGGCAACACCTCGGCCGGACCGATCGTGGCGCAGGTGCTGCGGGCGTCCTGACCACCCCGGACGAGGTACGGCGGCGCGGCCGACCCGCGCCGCCGTACGGTCCTACGGTCGTACGGTCAGGCCAGCGCGCCGCCGTGCAGAAGGAGCAGCGCCACCGCGGTGACCGCCATCGCCAAGGTGGTGAGGAACGGCAGCCGGCTGCGCGGGCCCGCACCCGCCGTACGGACCGTGGCGACCGCCAGCGCGCCGGTCACCGCGAGCGCCGCCCACCCGGCGCGGCCGACCGGTCCCGGCGGGCCGAGGACGAGGACGGCGGCCGCGGCCAGCAACGGCACGGGGGCGAGCAGGCGGCTGCGGCGCCGCCCGATCCGCTGCGGCAGGCCACGCACACCCGCGGCCAGATCCGCGTCGATGTCCGGCAGCACGTTCGTGACATGGGCGCCGACACCGAGCAGCGCGCCCGCCGCCACCGCCCAGCCCGGCGGGCCCGGCTGCCCGGGCAACCCCAGCGTGACGAACGCGGGCAGCAGCCCGAACCCGACGGCGTACGGCAGCCATGACAGCGCGGTGCGCTTCACCCCCAGGTTGTACGCCCAGGCCGCCGCCACTCCCGCGAGGTGCGCGGCACCCGCCGCCCACCCGCAGGCCAGCGACGCCACGACGCACACGGCG
>NZ_JACEGK010000439.1:0-6776 GCF_056859195.1 Streptomyces sp. NH27 | reverse complement strand
CGCTGCTGGTGTTCGTGCCGTGGGGCGAGGACGGCCTGACGCTGGCGCTGCTGCGGCACGACCAGGAGTCCGGGCAGGGCCCGGTCGACCTCGTCCTCACCGAGGTGCTGCTGCGGGCGTACCTCGGCGCGGAACCGCTGGCGGGCGTGGTCCGTGTCTCGCTCAACCTCGCGCCGTCCGACGGCGAGCAGACGTACGCGGGGTACCACCCGCACTGGGCGACCCGGCACCTGCTGTACGAGCGGCGGGCCGAACTCCCCCGGGTGATCGCCGCCGCGGCCTACACGGAGGGCCTGCGGCTGGCTGCCGCGCGAACCGCCCGGGCTTCCCGTTAGACCCCTTCGGGGGTGGCCTCCCGGCGCCCCTCTTCCGGGTTCTTCGGGGCACCCTTCGGGCACCCGTCCGCCGGCCGCCGGCCCCGCCCTCACCGGTTGCGGGGGCGCCGACTTCCGCGAGTTTCCCCGTTCCGTATCCGCGGCGCGGGAATTCCGCCGCTTCGGGCCGGACGTAAGGGTGTTGCCCGGGCGAATGGCAGGCCGGCCGTATTCGACGGGGCACCACTGGCCCTGTTCCGTGGGGAACGCCGACCACATTCGAAAGGTGAGCGCCGGCCACATTCGGCGGGTGAACGCCGACCGTATGAGACGGTTAACGCCGATCGTATTCGGCGGGGAACCCTATACCGGATTTCGGGCCGCGGGCGCGGGGGTTCACCCGGGCGTGGCCGGGCGAAAGGAAGGGTGCCTCCTCCCGGATGGCGGGCGCAGCAGGGTGTACGGGCCCGGCCGCCGCCGCGGCATCACACGGGAGGAGGCGGCACTCATGTTGCCCGGCCCGCGGCGCCGTGTCCCTAGCGGGCAGTCGCCAGTCGCGTTGGCAATGCGTCCACTCGACACGGGGGCTCGTCAGCCGGGCGGCCGCCGCCCGACTCCATTGCCCGCGCCCGGTATTCGGTCGGTGCGACGCCGTACGCGGCGCGGAAGGCGCGGGAGAAGTCGGCGGCGCGCGGGAAACCCCAGCGGGTGGCGATGACATGGACCGCGGTGGCCGCCAACGCCGGGTCGGACAGGTCGCGCCGGGCGCCGTCGAGACGCCGGCCGCGAATGTACCCGGCGACCGTCTCGGCCTCTCCCTGAAAGAGCCGGTGCAGGTAGCCGCGCGAGATGTGGTGCGCCTCGGCGACCCGACTCGGCGTCAACTCCGTTTCGTGCAAGTGGTGTTGAATGTATGACTTGATCTGCAGGGTCAGCGCCCGGGTACGGGTCTCCGGGGCGAGCGCGGCCTCGGACTCCAGGCTCTGCGCGAACATCGCGGCGACCAGGTCCACCAGCACCGTGCCGAGGCGCGGCCCGTCGACCGGGCGGTAGGCCGTGGTGTCCGCGGCGATCCGGGTGAGGAACTGGGCGAGGAGCGCGCCGAATCCCTGCCTGCCGGTGAGGTGCCGGCCGATCACCCGGTCCACCCGGGCCGGCGGCAGGGGCAGCAGCGCCTTCGGGATCTCCATGCCGACGGTGGAGATCGGGCCGTCGCCGGTCCAGATCCGGTATGACCGGGAGGAGTCGTTGACGTGGAAGTCCAGCGCCCGGTAGGTGTTCTCGCTCCGCTCCCAGGTCACGCCCCCGGCCCCGTCCAGGATCAAGGACAGGTGGTAGCTCTCCGGGTCGGACTTGCTGATCAGCCGCGGTGTCCTGAAGAACGTCAACTGCTGGTAAGTCGCAGGCCACATGGCCACCGGGCCGAGGTCGATCAGCCGCTGGCGGGCGTGGAAGTCGGCGGCGCGCTCGCTCTCCAGCCGCAGCGGGGCGTGCGTGCGGTCCATCAGGTCGCGCCACGCGTCGAACCGTTCCGCCGCCGGAAGGTCGTCACTGCGGAACACGGTCTCGGTCAGCATCGGCGACACCAACTCCTTTCGGCCTATGTAACGGTAGGCTCCCACTCCGTACCTGGCCGCGACCGCATACGACGTCGGCCCGGGGCCCGGTGCGCCCACCATCGCGGCCATCCGCCGCGCCCACCAACGCGGCCACGGCTGCCACGACCCTCGAAGGGGTGGACAATTCGGTTGTTTGCTCGAACGACTCGCCCGAATTCGCCGCCTTCTTCCACACATACGCGCGGCGTGCAATTGCAGCGGCTTGGCGCCGAACGGCCGTCTGTATATGATCGCAAAGTGCCCGCACAAGGGCCGTTCCCAATCGGCCGGCCACAATCGAATCCAGTATGGCGCCCCGAACCACTCGCGCCATACGGTCGGTTCGGCCAGGCCCCACACCCGCTCATTCCGGTTGCCGATCGGTGTGATCCAGCGAGCCGCCGCACCCCCGACGGTGAGGACAGGCAGGTGACCCGGGCCGTCAGCAGCGCCCTGCGCAGGCGCCAGAACTGGTGGTCGCCAGCCGCGCGGCACCGCTTGTCCCGGGCCTGCCGCCGTCATCGTCTGTCAGCGTCTCCAGACACCGCCAACCCCGGACGGGCGTTGAGCCGCGTCCTGATTCCTGACTGAGGATCTGATGAGTACTTTGATACAGGAGGCGGCCGCTGCGCTGCTGTTGGCCATCGCGCTGGCCGCCTGCGGTGCGGCTCTGCGGTTCCGCCGTATCGCCCGCACCCGGCAACGGCAGGCCGAGCAGCAGCACGCACAGAGCCACGCCGCGGTACTGGCCGAGCAGGAGCGGGTACGTCAACTCGCCGACCATCAGCGAGCGTTGGAGGACGCGCTGGGCTACCTGGCCTCGGCCGGCCTGGGCGAGGCCACCGCGGCGGCGCTGGAGCCGGGCGAGGACCGCGAGGTCGAGTTCGTGCTGCCGCAGCCGCTGGCCGGCACCCCCGCTGCGCAGCGCATCGAGGAACTGGTCTCCCAGCACACCGCGTTGGTCCGGCAGACCCGGCGCGACACGCAGGACGCCGCCGAACAGCAGGTGGCGAAGGCCCACGAGGACGCCCGCGACGCCACCCGCGCCGCGGTACTGACCTTCGCCTCGGCCCTGGTGAGCCTCGGTGCCGAACTCGCCGAGGAGGTCAGCGGGGGCGTGCGCCGGCACCACGGCGACGACGCGTACGAGACGCTGATGGAGATCGACCACACCGCCCAGCAGATGCTGCGTATCGCCCAGGGCTACATGGTGCTGTCCGGCGGCACCCTCGGCCGCCGGCAGCCGGCCACCGAGTTCACCGACATCGCGCGCGCCGCGATGGGCCGTATCCAGAACTACGAGCGGGTGCGGGCACAGGAGTTGGACCAGGCCGTGGTGCCGCGCGCGGTCGAGGCGCTGGTGCACACCCTGGCGATCCTGCTCGACAACGCCGTCCGCTACGCCCCGCCGACCTCCTACGCGGAGGTCTCCTTCCGGACCGGGCACAACGGCGTGACGGTGATCGTGGACGACGCCGGCCTGCAGATGAGCGCCGAACAGCTGGAACGGGCCCGGGAGATCCTCAGCGGCAGGCAGTCGCTGGACATCCACGCGCTCGGCGCGTACCCGCAGACCGGTTTCCGGGTCGCGGCCCAGCTCGCCGCGCGCTACGGCTTCCGGATCGACCTCGAAGCGCCCAACCTGTTCGGCGGCACCCGGGCGCTGGTGTTCGTGCCCGCCGCGCTGCTGACCACGCTGCCGGCCGACCAGCCCGCCGGCCACCGCGCCGACCAGCCGTACGTCCCCGGACAGGGCCACCCGAACAGGCCGCAGGCACAGTCCGGTTACGCCGGCCAGCACGCGCAGAGCCCGCAACCGGTGCAGGCCGCGCAGAGCCCGCAGCCGGTACCGGCCGCCCAGGACCCGCAGCCGTACACGGCGGCACCCTCGTACGGACCCGACGCCCGCCACGACGGGGCGCTCGGCGCCCAACCGGCCACCACGGCGAGCGGGTTGACCCGCCGCCGGCGCCGGCCGCAGCCGGCGCCCGCACCCGACGCGCCCGCCCCGCCGGTGACCGAGACCCGGCCGGGCCGGCCGGACATCGCCGCCGCGTGGGCCGACGGGTCCCGCCGCGGCCGGGCGCTGTCGGAACCGGCGCCGGCACCGGCACCGGAGAGCCGGCCGGACGAGGGCCCGCGGGAAGATCTGCCGGACCACCGCTGGGGCACCGACCGGCGGGGCACGTCGGAGAACACGTCGGCCACTTCGAAGGGCGATTCCTGACCATGTTGAAAGCTCACGACGACAATGCGCTGGGGTGGCTCCTCGACGAGCATCTCGGCAATTGCCCGGGCGTGCGGTTCGCGGTCCACATGACATCCGACGGCCTGCTCAGCTCGTACACCAAGACCATCGACAAGGACACCGGCGACAAGCTCGCGGCCGTGACGGCGGCGCTGCGGGCGGCCGGGCTGGCCTGGGCCGAGGTCACCGGCCGGCGGGGCGAGTCCAACGCGGTGCGCCAGCACCTGATCGAGACCGACCAGTGGATCGGGCTGACGTCGGCCGCCGCGGAGAACTCGCTGCTGGCGGTCTGCGCCGAACTCGACAGCGACATCGGCCTGATCAGCGAGCGGATGAACGCGCTGGCCCAGCGGGTCGGCCACGAGCTGGTCAGCAGGGAGCGCCGACCCGTCGGCGAGGGAGGTCGGGCGAGGTGAGCGGCCCGCGGCGTGACCCGGATGTGGTCAGGCCCTACGTCCGCACCGGCGGGCGCAGCCGCCCCTCCCGCGACGTACGCCTGGAGTCCCTGGTGATCGCCGCGCCCGCCCCGGTGCAAGGACTGGAGCCGGACGCCCGCCGGGTGTTCGTGCTCTGCCGCGGCGGAGTGCTGGCGGTGGCGGAGATCGCCGCCGGGCTGGAACTGCCGCCGTCGGTGGTCAGGATTCTGGTCTCCAGTCTGATCGACTCCGGCCACCTCGCGGCGCCGGTCCGGCGTACCCGCGCCGACGCGCCGTCCACCGACCTGCTGAAGGAAGTGCTGCATGGCCTCCGCTCCATCGCCTGACGCCGGCCTGTCCGAAGGGATCGGCCCGTCCGGCGGCACCACCCTGGCCGACGACGACGGCGCCGCTACGCCGCTCGGCTTCGACTACCTCCCCTCCACCATCACCCGCTCGGCGAAGCTGCTGGTCACCGGGCCGTTCGGGGTCGGCAAGACCACGCTGGTGGGCACCGTCGCGCCGCTCGTGCTGCGGATGGACGAGCCCATGACCGAAGCCAGCATCGGCGTGGACGACCTGCGCGGCACCCCGCAGAAGACCACCACCACCGTGGCCATGGACTTCGGCCGGCTGCACCTCAACGAGAGCCTGGTGCTGTACCTGTTCGGCACCCCCGGCCAGGTGCGCTTCAAGCCGCTGTGGGAGGGGCTGGCCGACGGCGCGCTCGGCGCGCTGGTGCTGGTCGACACCCGGGACCTGGACCGCTGCCACGACGTCCTGGACCTGCTGGAGGAGTACCGCACGCCGTACGCCGTGGCCATAAACCGCTTCGACGACGGGGTCGAGTACCCGCTGGACGAGGTCCGCCAGGCCCTCGACCTCGACGAGACCACCCCGCTGACCACCTGCGACGCGCGGGACCGGCAGTCGTGCGTCGGCGCGCTGATCACGCTCGTCGAATACCTGTCCACCCGCCAACTGGAGCCCCGCCCGTGACGTCTCCGCCCTACGCCGATCCCGCGCCCGCCGCTCACCCGCCGGGCCGGCGGGTGCCGCTCTACACCCAGGAGTTCGCCTCCGACCCGCACGGCGCCTACGACCGGATGCGGGCGGAGTTCGGCCCGCTGGTGCCGGTGGAGCTGTCCCCCGGCGTCCCCGCCACCCTCGTCATCGGCTACCCGCAGGCGCTGCGCATCCTCAACGACCCGCAGCGCTTCCCGGCCGACCCGCGGGTGTGGCAGCGCGACGTGCCCGACGGCTGCCCGGTGAAGCCGATGATGGAGTGGCGGCCGAACGCGCTGCGCTCCGCCGGCGCGGAGCACCACCGCTACCGCGGGGCGAACACCGCGAGCCTGGACCAGGTCAACCAGCACCATCTGCGGGCCACCGTGGAGCAGGTCGCCGCCGAGACCATCGCCCAGTTCAGCCCCACCGGCGCGGCCGACCTGCTCACGCAGTACGCCTGGCCGATCGCCTTCCGCGTGCTCAACGAGATGCTGGGCTGCCCGCCCGAGATCGGCCAGCAGGTCGCCGACGGCATGGCCGCGATCTTCGAGGGTGTGGACGCCGACGCGGGCAACGCGATGCTCGGCCAGGCGGTGCGCAACCTGACCACCAGCAAGCGCACCACCCCCGGCGCGGACATCACCAGCTGGCTGATCGGCCACCAAGCGGCGCTCTCCGACGAGGAGATGGACCACCAGCTGGTCACGCTCTACGGCGCCGGTATCGAGCCGACCACCAACCTGATCACCAACACGCTGCGGCTGCTGCTCACCGACGACCGGTTCTCCGGCAACCTGCACGCCGGCAGCCTGTCGGTGCGTGACGCGCTGGACGAACTGCTCTTCACCGACCCGCCGATGGCGTCGTACTGCGTGTCGTACCCGCCGCGGCAGATGGACGTCGACGGGGTGCTGCTGCCCGCGCACCAGCCGGTCGTCATCTGCATGTCCGCCGCGAACAACGACCCGTCGATCGGCGCGGCGCCGTCCCACCGGGTCGGCAACCGCGCCCACCTGGCCTGGAGCAACGGCCCGCACGCCTGCCCGGCCAAGTCGCACGCCTACCTGATCGCCGAGACCGCCCTGGTCCACCTCGTCGACGCGCTGCCGGAGATGGATCTGGCCGTCCCCGCCGAGGAGTTGACCTGGCGGCCCGGTCCCTGGCACCGCGCGCTCGCCGCGCTGCCGGTCAC
>NZ_JACEGK010000438.1:0-6809 GCF_056859195.1 Streptomyces sp. NH27 | reverse complement strand
TCCCCCGACCGCGCGGCCTCCCCCGCCTCCGCCATCAACTCCCGCAGGCTCCCCCGGTACGCGGGCAGCAACCGGTCGAACGCCGCCCACTTCTCCTCCGCGTCCCCGAGGTGCGCGTCGGCCAGAGCGCCCAACTCCCGCGCCGCGCCCTCGGTCAGCGGGCCGCGCCCCTCCAGCGCGTCCAGCGCCGCGAGCGCCCGTTCGGCCGGCCGCGCGGTACGCACCAGCTCGACCGGGTCGAGCAGCCCCGCCGCAACCATGCTCTCCGCCCACCACACGGCGCTGCCATCCAACTCCTCTTCCGCCAGGCGGCGTTCGGGCGCGGTGGTGTTCCCGGACCGCCGACCGCCCGCGCGCCAGGGCTCGTTGAGGACGCTCAGCCTGAACGCCAGCCGCTGCTCGTCGCTCGCCTCCTCATGCCGGGCCAGCTCCTCGCACGCCTTGGGCATGAACGGGCTGTCCACGTGCGCCTTGTACAGCGCGTGCAGGTCGTGCGCGTACGGCTCCGCCAGCAGGTCGCGCAGCGTGCTGGTGCCGCGGGTGACGGCGAGCAGTTCCGGCAGCCGCGCGGGGTCGTCGTACGGCTCGCCCTGCGCGTACAGCCGGCGCAGCGCGTCGCCCGCTCCGCCGTCCTCCTCGGCCAGCGCCTCGGCGACGGCCGCGTGTACCGGCCGGGTCAAGCGCCCGGTGACGGCCGGGTCGTCGAGCAGAGCGCGCAACGCCTCGGGGCCGCCGCGCTCCCAGACCCGGGCCAGGGCGTACTGCTGGGCCGATCCCCGCACGCCCGCGCCCAACGCCCTTGCCGTCAGCTCCGGATCGCCCGAGCACAGCAGCGGCACGAGCCAGGTGCGCGGCACATCGGCGCGCGGGTCGGTCAGTTCGGCCCGCAGCGCCGGGTCCATCGGCACCGCGTCCAGCCGGCGCGCGAGCGTACGGCGCAGGGAGTACGTGGCGCGCGGGTTGCGGTAGACCGCGGCCCCGACCGCCGCGTCCCCGACCGCGAGCAGCCGCGCCAGCACCCTGGTGTCGAGGCGGGAGTGGCGGGCCAGCGCCTCCCGGGCGCGGGAGTCGCCGTGCTCCGTGACGGCGGCGGTCAGCGCCGGCCCGGGCAACGTCCCACCGGACAGCAGTTGTTCCACCGTGCGGTCGGGCAACGCCGCCAGCGCGACGGCCGCGTGCTCCGGCCCGGCGTGCTCGATCACGAGCGCGAACGTCTCGTGCACGCTGCGCGGCACCGGCGCCCGCAACCCGCTGCCCGACGGCGCCGGCGGCACGGGCGGTGCCGCGTCGGCGAGCAACTCGGGCACGCTGCCCCGGTATCCGGCGAGCGCGTCGTGCACCTGGAGCCACCGCGCGGCGCTGCCCCCGAGCTGCCGCTCCACCAACGCGCCCAGCGCGCCGGCCACTTGACCGTCCACCCCGCCGGCCGCAGCGATCCGTGCCGCGGCGGTGCGGGCCGGCCGCGCGCCCGCCAGCGCGTCCGCCGCGCCCCCGCCGTTGTTCCCCCGGGTCCCCGCCGCCAACGCGATGATGCCGCGCACGACTTGGGTCCCCGTACCGCTCTTCGTTCCCGTCACGCCCACCACCCTACGAACAGGGTCCGACAACGGACGGGGCGCCTCGATCACCTCGGAGAAGGGCGCCCGGGAAGGGCCATCTCGGGGAAGGGCGTCTCAGAGGAGGGCCTCTCAGAGGAGGGCGGCGCCCGTCGCCGCCTCGTACAGGCTGAGGCCCGCCAGGACGACCATGACCGCGGCCGCGACCTTGGTGATCAGCGACAGGGGCACCCGCTTCATCAGCAGGCGACCGCCGAAGATGCCGAGGGCGCCGACCGCCCAGAGCCCGAGGACGGCGCCGATGGCGACGGAGACGGGGTTGTCGTAGCGCGCCGCGAGGTTCGCGGTCATGATCTGCGTGAGGTCGCCGAACTCGGCGACGAGGATGAGCATGAAGCCCGCCCCCGACACCTTCCAGAAGCTCTGGTCGGCCGGCGCCTTGACCTTTTCCTCCTCGTCGCCCTTGGACAGCAGCAGCACGGCGGCGCCACCGAGGAAGAGGACGCCGACGACGCCCTGCACCCAGCGATGCGGGAGCAGCGTCAGCAGGCTGCCGGCGGCGATCGCGAGCGCGACATGGACGACGAAGGCGGCGGCGACGCCGACGAAGACGTAGGAGGGCCGGTAGCGGGTACCGAGCATGAGACTGGCGAGCGCGGTCTTGTCGGGGAGTTCGGCCAGGAAGATCACGCCGAAGACGACGGCGATGACGCTGATGCTGAGCACGGAAGTTGTTCCTCGATCGGTCGGGGCGGCCGCACCGAGAGGACCATGGGCTTTCCAGGGGTCGCTTCGGCACGGCAGCGTCAGGACACTGCGGCCGAAGGTCTCGCTGGCGGGCACACGCGGTGCACCGCCTCCGGGCGCCGGCCCGACACGTCCGCGCACCTCGCGATGCGGAACGGCCCGGCAGTATGTCGACGGTCCGGCGAAGAGCTACTCCCCTTCTGCTGCCCCCATGTTACGGCATCGAGCAATCCGCCCGGCCGAGGGCGACGCCGTACGGTCACGGTCCCGGTCGCGCGACTGCGTACGGTCACAGGTCCGCGGCGGCGCAACGCCGTACGGGAACCGCCGCGCGGTCGTACGAGCCGATGACCGTGCGCGGTCGCGCGCATACGAGCCCACGACCGTACGAGCAGACGACCGTACGACTCCGCGGCAGCGCCGCTTCGCGCCCCCGCCACTCCGTGCGGCTACGCCTTCCGCCGCCGCACGACCTCCGCCCATGACCGCCTGCGTGGCGGCGCCTGGTGCCGGGGCCGGGTGATCCGGCCGCGCGCGACCAGTTCCAGCACCACCGCCACGGACACCGCCTGCACCGCCATCAACGCGATCAGTACGAAAAGCTGCACCGCGCCGGCCGACACCGGGCTCGCCCCGCCCAGCAGCATGCCGACGAACGCCCCCGGCAGCGTCACCAGGCCCACCGTCCTGGTCTGGTCGAGCCCCGGGATCAGGGCGCCCGAGGCCGCCGGCCGGGCGATCTCCATGCGCGCGTCCCGGTCGCTGAGGCCGATCGCCATCGCCGCCTCGACCTCGCCGGCCCGCCCGGCCAGTTCCTCCAGCGCCCGCCGCCCGCCCAGCACGGTGGCCGTCAGCCCGCCGCCGATGAGGATGCCCGCAACCGGGATCAGCGCGATCCCGTCGATCGGCACCAGCCCGCTCAGCACCAGCACCGCCACCACGGGCAGCGCACCGGCGCCCACCGCCACTGCCGCCCAGCGCCAGGTACGGTCGGTGGTGACGCGCCGCCCCGCCGTACGCGATGCGACCGCGTACATCAGCAGCACGAAGGCGAGCAGCGCCGCCTGGTGCTTGACCACCCACCCGATCAGCGCGGACACCGCGGCGAGCTGCACCGCCGCCCGGACGCCGGCCAGCACGATGCCGCGCGCGTAGTTCTCCCGCACGTCGGCCAGCCGGGCATACGCCGCGATTCCCGCGGCGGCCACCAGCAGCACCGCGAGCACGATCCCGAGCGTCCAGTTCACCGGCAGTAGCGACGAGGACGACGAAGAAGCCAGGAAAGATAGGGGCGAAGTGAGCGAAGGGTGCAAAGCGTGCGAAGGGAACGAAGGGAGCAACGAGGCCGGGAAGCCGCCGGACTCGGTCAGGGAAACGGCGCCGGCCGCTGTCACGGGACTGACCACCTCACACTTGACGTGCGGTTTCGCCGCCGACTCCGCAGAATCTGCGCCGAACCGTTTCCGCGAGAGTATTCCCGCCGTAATAACGCCGTGATTGTCTATTACGTCACGTGCCCTCGCGGGAACCATGGTCCACGACTGGCGTACGCTGTACGGCTGACGGCGGTTGAAGATCCGCCGCTCGTTGACGCGACACCGGCAGCAGGTCTCCGGGGCACTTCACAGACGGGCTCGCAGGACCAAGGCATGAGACCAAGGCACGACACGAGCAGGACGGCGAAGGGCGAGGAGGCGTAGTGCTGCATAACCTGGGCTCCCTCTTCGACTGGCCGTGGATATATCTGCTCGTGGCACTCTCCGTGCTGCTCGACGTGTTCGTGCCGGTGCTGCCCAGCGGCGTCCTGGTGATCAGCGCGGCCACCGCCGGCTCGACCGGCGCGCGGAACGGCATCCTCGACATCCTCGTGCTGCTGGTGTGCGCGGCAACCGCGTCCTGCGTGGGCGATCTGCTCGCATACCGGCTCGCCTGGCGTGGCGGGGCGTGGTTCGACCGGCGCATCGCGAACTCGCGACGGCTCGCCGCCGCCCACGAACGGCTCGGACAGGTACTCAACAGCGGTGGCGGCGCCCTGGTGGTGCTGGCCCGCTTCGCGCCCGCCGGCCGCAGCGTCGTGAGCCTCGGCGCCGGAGCGGCCCGCCGCCGCCCGCGCGAGTTCCTGCCCTGGTCGGCCCTGGCCGGGGTCTGCTGGGCCACCTACAGCGTCGGCCTCGGCTGGCTCGGCGGCCGGTGGCTGGGGACGAGCTGGTTCGGCACCCTGATGTCCTTCGTCGCCCTGCTCGGCGCCGGCGCCTTCGCCGCGCTGATCTTCCGCCGCGAGCGGCGGATAGCGATCGAGGCGGCCGAGTTCGCCGCCGCGCCGCTCACCGCGGGACCGCTGACGGCGGCCCCCGTCGCGACCCCCATCGCGGCGGCGCCGCTCCCGACGCCGATCGCCCCGCTGGTGCCGCCGCTCATCCCGCCGCGGCCGACGTTCTCCCCCTCGCTCGCCGGCAACCCGCTCGGCATCCCGCCGCAGACCACGCCGCCGGACCGCAGCGCGGTGGTCGAGGCGTTCTGAGCGCCCACCGAGCCGCCCACCCGGCCGCCGGCCGCCCATCGCATCAGCGACGACGCCGCCTGGCCGGGTAGCTCCAGCCCGAGCCGACTCCGGCCAGGTGCAGCGCGACGCAGAACGCCCCGGCCGGCAGCAGGCCGAACGGCGTGAAGCCGGCGTCCGTGCTGATGCCGGTCGCGTTGACGAGGTAACCGATGGCGAAGATGACGGCGCCCACGGCAGCAAGAACGCGCAGCCTCCTTGAAGTGGTCGGCGCCCGAGTCGGCGCCCCCAGCCATCCGCCTTCCCCCCAACCCCCATGCGACGCACATCAGTTCGCACCCCAGGGACGGATGGTCACGGAGCCGTACGGAACCGGACGGATCGCCCCGCCCCGAGGCGCGCTTTCCCGTATTTCGGAAAGTATTCTCACTCGATCCGGCAATAGTCAGCACTGTCCGTAGCTGGAAAGAATGGGCCTGTATCACCTCCTTACGGGAAGGACAGTCCATGTCGGTTGATGCGGGTCAGGACACCGCACAAGGCAATCCGCAGGACGCTCACGCGCGGACCAGTCTCGACACTGCTGCCGCGCGGAATCTGGCGACCACCACCAAGTCCACCCCGCAGATGCAGGGCATCTCGTCCCGCTGGCTGCTCAAGGTGCTGCCGTGGGTACAGGTCAACGCGGGCACATACCGGGTCAACCGCCGGTTGAGCTACGCGGTGGGCGACGGCCGGGTGACCTTCGTGAAGACCGGCTCCGAGGTCCGGGTCATCCCGCAGGAACTGGGCGAGATCGCCGCGCTGCGGTCGTTGGACGACCTGCCGGCGCTGACCGCGCTGGCGGATCGTTTCGTCCAACGGGAGTACGGACCGGGTGATGTACTGGCCGAGGCCGGCCGCCCGGTGGACACCGTCTACCTGATCGCCCACGGCAAGGTCGAGAAGATCGGCGAGGGGTCGTACGGCGAGCAGACCCAGCTTGGCTCGCTCGCCGACGGCGCCTACTTCGGCGACCAGGCACTGCTGGGCGGGGACACCTGGCAGTACACCTCCAAGGCCGCCACCGCGACCACGGTGCTGGAACTGCCGCGGCAGGCGCTGGAGTCGCTGCTGGAGACCACCCCGCCGCTGCGCGAGCACCTGGCGGCGTTCCGGGCGCTGCCGAGCCAGCGGACCAACAAGCGCGGCGAGGCCGCGATCGAGCTCGCCTCGGGCCACAAGGGCGAGGCCACGCTGCCGGCCACCTACGTGGACTACGAAGTCAAGCCGCGCGAGTACGAGTTGAGCGTCGCCCAGACCGTGCTGCGGGTGCACAGCCGGGTCGCCGACCTCTACAACGAGCCGATGAACCAGACGGAACAGCAACTCAAGCTCACCGTCGAGGCGTTGCGCGAGCGCCAGGAACACGAGCTGATCAACAACCCCGAGTTCGGTCTGCTCAACAACGCGGACTACGACCAGCGCATCCAGCCGCACGCCGGCCCGCCGCTGCCCGACGACCTCGACGAGCTGATCAGCCGCCGCCGCAACACCCGCTACCTGCTCGCCCACCCGCGCACCATCGCCGCCTTCGGCCGCGAGTGCACCCGCGCGGGCATCTACCCGGACCCCGTGGAGGTGAACGGCTCCACCGTCCCGGGCTGGCGCGGCGTGCCCATCCTGAGCTGCAACAAGATCCCGGTCACCGAGGCCAGGACCAGCTCGATCATCGCCATCCGTACCGGCGAGGACAACCAGGGCGTCATCGGCCTCAACCAGACCGGCCTGCCCGACGAGTACGAACCAGGGCTCAACGTCCGCTTCATGGGCGTCGACGAGAAGGCGATCATCAGCTACCTGGTGACCACGTACTTCTCGGCCGCCGTACTGGTGCCCGACGCGCTCGGCGTGCTGGAGAACGTGAACGTGTCGAACTGGAGCTGAGGTGACGGGAGTCGGTCATAACGACTGAACCGGCGTGACGTGAAAGAGGGCGGTTCCCCCACCGGGCCCGGTGGGGGAAC
>NZ_JACEGK010000437.1:0-6816 GCF_056859195.1 Streptomyces sp. NH27 | reverse complement strand
CCGCTGCACCGACCGGTCCGCGCGGCGGGCGAGTCCGATCACCGCGGCCAGCCGCTCCACCCCCTCCGGCACCTCCCATTCGTCGCGCCGCAGCGCGGCCAGCGCCGTCGCCGGGGCGACCAGCAGGTCAGGGGCGCCGGTCTCCAACGCCCGGACCAGCACCGCCCAACCCGCCTCCCACCGCGCCCGCTCCGGCCGCGCCCCGACGGCGGCCACCACCGACTCCAGGGCCGCCTGGCGCAGATCGCCCCGCTCCGGCAACTCGGCGGCGGCCGGATCGGCCAGCATCAGCTCCGGGTCGGGCAGCTCCATCCGGTCCAGATGGGCGAGGAGTTCGAGCCCGGGCCCGTCCCCCACCGCGCCCCGCACCAGCAGCGCCAGCACCTCCCGGGAGACGCCGGCCGCCGTGCCGAAGGCCAGCAGCGTCAGCGCGGCCTCCCAACTCCGCGGTGAGGGCCAGGCGCCGCCGCGCCGCGTCTCGGTGCTCGGCAGCCGGTGGATCAGCGTCGGCCGGGCCTGGAGGAAGCCGCAGACCGCGCGCCGGGCGAACTCCGCTGCCTCCGCGAGCCGTTCGGGCACCAGCCGGGGCAGCTCCGCCCGGGGCCAGACGCCGCCGAGCCCGCGCACCACCACCTCGCGGTCGTGCACCCAGTACAGATGCACGAACCGGTTGGCCAGCGGCGGGCTCAGCTCCCACCCGTCCGCCGCGGACGCGCGCGGGTTGGCGGCGGCCACGATCCGTACTCCTGGGGGCAGTTGGAGCGCGCCGACCCTCCGTTCCAGGACCACACGGAGCAGTGCGGCCTGCACGGCCGGGGTGGCGGTGGAGAGTTCGTCGAGGAAGAGCAGACCCCGCCCGGCCCGGACCACTTCAACGGCCCATTGCGGCGGTGCCATCGGCACCCCGCGGATCTCGGGGTCCTCGCCCACGATGGGCAGACCCGAGAAGTCGGACGGTTCATGGACGCTGGCGATCACGGTCGTCAGCGGCAGGTCGAGGGTGGCCGCGAGCTGCGTCAGGGCAGCGGTCTTGCCGATGCCGGGCTCACCCCAGAGCAGCACGGGCAGGTCGGCCGCGACGGCCAAGGTGAGCGCTTCGAGCTGCTCATCGGGCCGCGGTTCCGTGACGGTCGTCCGCAGCAGGGTCAAGAGGTCTTCCGCAACGGCGAGTTGGGCATCGGTGCCCAGAGCCCCGGCGAGGGCGGAGGTGGCTACCGGCACGTCGGCGGCCGGAGCCGGGGCGGGCAGGAGGGTGCTGGACGTCATGGGCATCACCTGGGGTCGTATACGGGGACGGGTCGGCCCGTCCCAGCGGTCATGGGGGCGTGCGGCGCGGAACGCGCTTTGCTGACAAAGGACTTCGGCGTGACGGGACTTCGGTGGGAGCGGCCGTTCAGCAGACCTGGCCGGCGCGGTGCCTGCCCCGGCTGAGCCGCTTGCGGCCCATGTCGGGCGGCGTACCGCGGCCGGGCCGGGGACGGTGGGCGGCCTTCGTAAGCCCCGCGTCCGAGGAGAGCGCGCCGCCGCCTGCCCCGGCACCGGCAGCTGCACGCCCACCGACACCAGCACCAGCACCAGCAGCGGGATGCACGGCGACCAACCCCGAGCGGAAGAGCCCGTGGTCGATACGGCGAGCCGCGGCCGACTCCAACTCCTGCCGGAGCGGCCCGTCCCGCAGGACCGCACTCGCGCCGAGCAGCCCCTCGACCACGGTCAGCGCCCCGAGGACATCGCCATGGCCGAGCCGCTCCCGGACCGCGGGCAGCGCCTCCGGATCCCGGTGCACCGTGTCGATCGCGCGCAGGCAGGGCAGCGGGGGCCCGCCGAGCGCCACCAGCAGCTCCTCCCGGCGAAGTTGGGCCGTGTCGTGGTCGACGGCCGTCAACACCCCGTCGCGCAGGGCGATCCGGTGGACCTCGCCCCGGCACTCCACCCGGTGCGGATCACCGGGTTCGGCGGCGGGGCCGGCCGTGGGGGCCGGGGCGTACGCCGCCAGCGCCGCCGCGACGAGCGGATGCAGCCGGTCCGCCGGGACCAACCCGGCGCGCAGCAGCTCCAGATCGGGAAGGACCCGGGCCGCGGCCTCCGGCAGCATCGGAAGCGCCGCGGCCTCCTGCGGCGGCATCGCCTCCCGCACCGGCCGGTAGGTCGGGACGTGGCTGTCGTCGGGGGCGACGAGTTCGAGCACGGCGCGACGGCGCGGACCGAGCCGTACGGTGAAGGCACCGCGCGGGCGGCCCTCGGCCCGGAGCAGCAGCTCCGCCTCGGCGGCCCAAGTGGCCTCCGCCCAGGGCGAGTCGGCGCCGTCCGGCGGAGCGGCGGGCGGATCGGCGGGCGCCATGGACGACGGCGTGCCGTCCGCACCGCACCGCGCCGCCAGTTCACCGCTCCGCGCGGCATCCCAGAGGTGGCGGTGCAGGTCGAGCCGGAAGCGCCGATCGGGGTGCGGGTGCGGATGCAGGCCCGGGTGCTGCTGCGGGTACCGGCTCAGGTACGGGCGGAGAGCGGGCCCGGAGGTTCCGTTCCCCGGCCCCTCCCACAGGGCCAGGGACATCCGCTGGCCGGCGTCCGCCCAGGACGGCGGAGTCCGTACCACCAGGGCCGGCAGGGTGCCGGAACTCCCGTAGCGGGCAAGGCAGAGGGTGAGGCCGGGCCGGAGCCGTCCGTCGGGGGCGGACCTGGGCATGTGCCAGCGGAGCAGATCCGGCGCCAACCGGCGTAGATCCGCGCGGAGTCGGGTGACGATGTCGGTGCCGTGGCGGTCGCGCACGGCGCGCAGATCGAGATCGACGTCGATCCGGGCGGCGGCGCAGGCCCCGGCCCAGTCACCGACCGCACGCCGTGCGGTCGCGGTCCCGATCATGGACGGTGGCACGGCGTACTCGCGTACGCGTTGCCACAACAACAGGCGGGGCGGAATCCCGTTCGCGAAGTGATGTGCCATCAGCACTCACCTTGCGCGGACGAGTCCCCCAATCCGTACGAGGAGAAGTTCTTCATCCCCGGCATCATAAGCACTTCGTCGCCGATCTGTCAGTGCGCCGGGGCAAAGATGTGCCGGTGGAAACAGGTGAGCGGCTGCGCCGAACCCGTCCCGACCACTGGGGCTGTATCTACGCCAGCGACGAGGAGGAAGGCGACTTCGACACCCTGGACGGTCCGGGCCCGGTATGGACTTCGCCTACCAGGCGACCATCGAAACGGCGATGGCTGTCAATGAAGAGGAAACGTATTCGTCAGCGGATCGGGTCGCCGGCGTGCGGGGGGGCGGCACGGCCCGTCGCCTCACGGATCGGTGGTCGTCGCCCGCGTCCGGACGATACCGTCCAGCAACTCGACCAGCACGCCCGAGGAGTTGGTGAGGTCGAGCGCGCCGACCTCCTCGGCGCGGCGGTGATTCTGGCCGGAGACCTGACCGGTGTAGAACACCACGGGCCCCTGGTAGCCGGCGTCCCGGAACTCCGCCACGGCACGGAACCCCGCGGCGACATCACCGTCGCGCTTCGTGTCGGAGATGAGCACGTCGGGGGCGGTGTGCTCGCCCAGCCAAGCGACCACCTCCCCCGTGCTCAACACGGAGCTGACATCGGCGCCGAGCTGTCGCAGTTCCTCCACGAGGTGCAGGACGGACTCGGGTTTGTCGTCCACCCAGAGGACGCGCAGCGGGAGTTGGTCCCCGCGGCCGACGCCGCCCGACGGCCGCCCGGCCTGTCCGGCATCCCGCGCGGCGCGCGGGTAGTCGTACGACCCCGTGGGGGACGACTGCAAGGGACCGCCCGCGGGCGCCCCCTGCTGCGCCGGGGCCGGATAGCGCCAGGGGTACGGCTCCACACCTTCCACCGGGTACGCGTGGTGGGGAGCGTCCGCGCTGCCGTAGGGGCCGGTCGGCGCGGTCGGCACGGTCGGCACCCCGGCGGCTCGCCCCGGCGAAGCCGGCCCGCTCTGCCACGGCGGGAGCGCGGGCTCCGCCTCCGGCGCGGGCAGCCCCACCGGTTGCGGCGGCTGCGACTGCCACTGCGGGTACGGCTGCGGCTGCGGGTACGGCTGCGGGTACGGCTGCTGGAGCCGTCGCGGGCCCGACGGCGCGGCGGCCGGGCTCTGCCGGATCAGCTCGCGCAACTGGTCGGCGTACGGAAGGCCGTTCAGCTCCGTGATCAGCCGGACGAACGTCGGGTCCGCGGCCAACTCGGGAAAAACCGGCGGCAGTTGGCCTTCCAGCTGTTCCAGGTACGCGTCCCAGCGCCCGGCGTCCTCACGATCCGGTGGTGGCAGCAGCCACTGGTCGGCGAATCCGGCGAGGGCGTTCCACCGCGGGTCGTCGGGGGCGACGGCACGCCGCCGGAGCATGCCGCGTGCCTCGTAGTACTGCGCGAAGTCACCGATCAGGTCGGTGCCGTCCGGTCGGCCTGCGGCTCGGTGGAAGTCGGGGTAGAGATGCTGGAGCAGTACGGCGCGGATCATGGCCTCCGGTTCCGTGCCTGCCCACCGCGCGTCGAGCTGGTACATCACCAGGCCGTTGATCAGCCGCTTGATCCGGCGGGGGTTGCGGCCGGTGCGCTCCGCGACGAGCCGCGCCAGCCCTGGTGTCAGGAACCGCTCGGTGCCCGAGCGGCGCGCGTACTCCTGGACCAGCGCGGCGGCCCGCTCCGCGTCGGGAGTCGGCACCCGGAAGCTGATCTGCACGATCTTCTCCAGGTAGTCCGCGCTGAGCGACGGACCGCCGACCGCGCCCGCCGCGGCCAGCCGCGACTGGTCGCAGCCGAGGACGAAGACCAGGCCGGGCACGTCGAGATAGACCTTGACGGCCTCGCACACCGCGTGCACCGTCTCGTCGGGACAGCGGTCGAGGTCGTCGACGAACACGACCAACAGCCGCCGCCGGCCCGGCCCTGCCCCGGCCCGCGACCAGTCGACCGCCATGTCCTTGATGAGCTGCCGGACCTCGTTGCGCGTCGCCGCGTCGGCCTCCATGCGGGACCACAGTTCGTCGACGACCCGGCCGGCGTGCAGTAGCCCCAGCGCCACCGCGACGGCGGTCCGCAACACCCGCAACGCCGTACGGTTCTCCCGCGCGCGGTTGAGGGCGCGGCGCAGCACGTTGCGGTCGAACCGCATCAGGACGGACTTCAGCAGCCCCTCCAACGCGTCGGTACCGTGCGACGTCCAGGCGTTGAACCACACGCAGTCGGTATCGGGGTACTGCGCGAGGACATCCGTGACCTGCTGCATCAGGCTGCTCTTGCCCATGCCCCAGCCGGCGTCCACCGCCACGGTGAACGGCGTGGAGTTCCGCGAGGCGGAGATCAGGTCCGCGAGGCTGGCGGCGGTCGCACGCGTGCCGAGCACATCCGCGTACCTCAAGTGGTCCGCGCCACTCAACGGCTCGTCGTTGAGGAACGCGTACGGGTACGTGAACGGGCTTCCGTCCCGCGGCTCGCCGGGTGGAACGGTGAAGTCACCCACGGCGAACCATGCTAACGCCGTTGCTGACGAGGTGACTTGGTGTCGACCGCGATACCAGCTGTGGTGTCGGCGGAGGCGCGGTCCTGACAGGGCCGCCCACCTGCGACGTGTCCGACCGGGCTCAACTTCGGCTTTTCGGTGGCCGGTTGCCGTCAAGAGCCCATGGCGTCGTGAACCCGTGAGCTCGTGAACCCGTGAACCCGTGAGCTCACAGACCCGTGAGCTCACAGACCCGGAGATCCGCAGATCCGTGCACCCCGGCCCCAGCACGCAGAGCAGCGGGTGAGTTTCCCTCCGTGTGCGGTTGGTGTCAGGCTGGCGTCATGACGGGCAACGTTCCTCGGGAGACATCGAGTTTCGTGGGTCGGGGCGCGGAACTCGGCCGGGTGAGGAAGGCGTTGGCCCGGCACCGGCTCGTGACGCTGACGGGGCCGGGCGGCATCGGAAAGACGCGGCTGGCGCAGCGGGCTGCAAGTGCGGGGGACACGGCGGGCGCTGCGTTCGCGGGGCACGGTTCGGGCGAGAACGCCGAGGACGACCGCTTTCCGGACGGTGCCTGGTGGGCCGACCTCAGCTCGCTGGACAGCCCCGAGTTGCTGCTCTCGACCGTCAGCGACGCCGTGGACCTCGCGGACCACTCGCTGCGGATGCCCGTCGAGGCGCTGAGCGAGTGGCTCGCGGGCCGGCGACTCCTGCTCGTACTGGACTCCTGCGAGCACCTGGTCGACGCGTGCGCCTATCTCGTAGGGGAGTTGCTGACCGCGGCACCCGGGCTGACGGTGCTGGCGACCAGCCGGCGCCCGCTGGGCTCGGTGGTGGAGGAACTCGTGGAGGTCCTGCCGCTGCCGGCCGACGGCCCCGACGCGCTCGCACTGTTCACCGACCGGGTGAGGGACCGGCTGGGCCGCGCCCCGCTGGCCGAGCCGGGTGCGGCCGAGGCCGCCGAGGCCATCTGCCGCCGCCTGGAGGGCATTCCGCTGGCGATCGAGCTGGCCGCCGCACGGGTCGGGTCGGTCGGACCGGGTGCCGTCGCCGAGGTGGCCGACCGGCTCGGTTCGCGCTTCGACACGCTGGCGGCGGCGGGCTTCGCCTGGCCGCGGCGGCACCAGACGCTGCGCACCACGATCGGCTGGAGCCACGAGCTGTGCGCGCCGCTGGAACGGCTGCTGTGGGCCCGGTTGAGCGTTTTCCGCGGCGCGTTCGACCTGGCCGCCGCCCAGGCCGTAGCCGCCGGCGGTCCGCTCGGCGCCGCGGCCGTGGCGCCGACCCTGGACCGGCTGGTCGCCCAGTCCGTCGTCCGCAGGATCGGGGACGGGGACCGGGGCCGGGACCGGGACGGGGACGGGGACGGAG
>NZ_JACEGK010000436.1:0-6828 GCF_056859195.1 Streptomyces sp. NH27 | reverse complement strand
GGACATGGGGGGCGCAAACCGCGCCTCGTGGCACTCAACGCGTATGGGGTGGAACATGCCGCGTTGGAAGGAACTGCCGAGTTCGCTCGACGAGCGGGTGCGGCAACTGGTCATTCAGATGCGCCGGTTGAAAGATCACAGCGGGCTGAGCCTGTCGTCGCTCCAGTCCAAGACGGGATACGGCCGTTCGTCGTGGGAGCGCTATCTCAACGGGAAGGCGCTGCCGCCGCGGGAAGCGGTGGAGAAGCTGGCGCGGGTGGGCGGGGGCGATCCGGCCCGGCTGCTGGCGCTGCACGAGGTGGCCGAGGAAGCGTGGAAGGCCCGGGAGGCGGCGCGGGCCGACCCGGACGAGGGGCAGCCCGGAGACGGGGATCAGGTCGGGGTTGGCAGCCAGGCCGGAGACGGCGGTCAGGCCGGGGACGGCAGCCAGGTCGGGGAGGAGGCGCGCGGCGCGGACGTACCGGAGCCGAGGCGCACCCGGCGGGCAGCCCTGATCGGCGTCTGCACGATCGTGGTCCTCGGCGCGCTGCTCGTCGGACTGCTGATCGCGGCCCCCTGGAAGGACAAGGGGACAGCGCACCACGGCGAAGCCGCCGCAGGGTCCGGTTCGACCGCGTCGTCCCGCGCGTCGTCCCGCGGAGCCTTCGCCTACCGGCCCGGGAAGACGTACCCCTGTACGGTCCGCCGGCAGAGCGGCCGGCTGTACGCGGGCTACAGCAGCACCCGTACCGCCCTGCTGTCCGCACCCGGGTGGGACGTCGTCGAAGCGCAGTGTCTGCTGGGCTACCACGGCTTCGATCCCGGGGGAGCCGACGGCGTCATCGGGCCGAACACCACGCGGGCCGTCAAGCGCCTACAGGACAAGGCCGGGCTGAATCCCGACGGCGTTGTGGGCGTGAACACCTGGCAGGTGCTGCGGAGATGACGGACGCCACGCCGCCCGGCGCGGGTCCCGCGTGCACGCGGCTGGCCGGGGGACTGCGCGACCTGAAGGCCCGGACCGGCCTGAGTCTGACGGCGCTGGCCGAGCGCACCGCGTACAGCAAGTCCTCCTGGGGGCGCTATCTCGACGGCAAGCAACTCGCCCCGCGCCAGGCCGTCGAGGCGTTGTGCGCGATCGCGCGGGAGCCGCCGGCGCGCCTGGTGGCGTTGTGGGAACTGGCGGATCTGGAGTGGAGCGGTCGCCACAGGACGTCGGCGCCGGCACCGGCACCGGCACGTAAGGAGGGGGCCGGCGGTGAGCGGCCAGGCGACGGCCCGCCCGGAGACGACCGGTCCGGCGGCGATCGGCCGGGTAGCGGACCGTCGGGCAACGACCGGCCGGGCCATGACCGTACGGTCGGGGACCGAACGGTGTCCGGCCGCCGTACCCCTCGTATCCGGTCGCGGGTGTGGGCTCTCGGCGTGGCCGGGAGCGCGGTCGCCGTCGCGGCCACGCTGGGGGCGACCGCCCTGCTCGACGCAGGCGCGAAGGGCAGCCCGTCGCATGCCGTGCCCTCGACGTCGCTCTTGACATCGCCCTCGACGTTGCCCTCGACGTTGCCCTCGACGTCGCCCGCGCCGGCCTGCGACGCCGGGAAGTGCGCGGGCGCGAACCCCGAGATGATGGGCTGCGCGATGCCCGGGCAGGCCCACCGGCTGGGCACTTCCCACCGGACCCGCACCGGGGCGCGGCTGTCGTTCAGCTACAGCGAGCGGTGCCACACCGCGTGGGCGCTCGTGTGGAAGACGCAGGTCGGCGACGTACTCGCGGTGTCGGTTGCCGGGAGCGGCCCGCAACGGGTCAGGGTCACCGACCGTTTCGACGCGGAGGGGCCGCTCTTCACACCGATGGTCGACGGGAGGGACCTCACGGGACTGCGGGCGTGCTTCACGCCGGCGGAGGGCGGGCGTACGGAGTGTTTCGGCCGCTGAGGTCGAGCCGGATCGGGGCTGGCCCAAGGCCGACCTGGGGCTGATCCCCCGGTTGCCGTCGCGGTGATCCGGTGCTGGCCTTCCGGTTGCCGTCGCGCTGACCTGGCCGGCCGCCCTCGGCCGCCCGCACGGCCGCCGGCCACCGCCCGCACGCCCGCCGCCCGGATAACTCGGATGCGGGCGAGCCGGGTCACTCCTAGGCTGCGGCGTCAAGGGCTGGCACGGCGCCCCGTCGGCCGCGGTCGGCCGGCCACCGGATCGGAGATGCGCAGCGCAATGACGTCCCAACTCCTCGCCCTCAGTATCGACGCGACCTCTCCGCCGCGGCTCGCCGGTTTCTGGTCCGCCCTCCTGGGCCGGGAACTCGTCGACGACCCCGACGACGGCATCGTGCTCCTGCCCGCCGACGACACCGGCTTCCGTATCCGCTTCCTGCCGACCGACGAACCGAAGTCCGGCCAGAACCGGGCGCACTTCGACCTGACCAGCACCTCCCTGCAGGACCAGCAGCGGACGGTGGCCAGGACGCTGGAGCTCGGCGGGCGGCACACCGACGTCGGCCAACTCCCCGAGGAGAGCCACGTGGTACTCGCCGATCCCGAGGGCAACGAGTTCTGCGTCATCGCGCCGGGCAACAACTTCCTCGCCGGCTGCGGCTTCATCGGGGCGCTGTCCTGCGACGGTTCGCAGGCGGTCGGCTACTTCTGGAGCAAGGCCCTGGGGTGGCCGCTGGTCTGGGACCAGGACGAGGAGACCGCGATCCGCTCGCCCCGCGGCGGCAGCAAGATCACGTGGGGCGGCCCGCCGCCGATGCCGAGGCACGGGCGGGACCGGCTGCGGCTCGACCTCGCGGTGCCTGCCGGCGGCGACCTGCGGGCCGAGGTCGACCGCCTGCTCTCCCTGGGCGCGACCCGTCTCGACCCGGCCCCGGGTGCCGCCGACCCGAGCAACGCCGTTACGGGCGAGGCCGATCGGATCGCCCTGGCCGACCCCGACGGCAACGAGTTCAGCCTGCGCGCGGCCCGTTAGTGGTTGCGGTGGTGGTTGTGACTGCGGTTGCGGTAGCGGTTGTGACTGCGGTTCGGGGAGGCGATGGTCACCTCACGGCAGTCGCCCGGCCGTTGCGCGCGCAAGGGCGCCGGACGGGGCCACGGCATCGTGTGCGGACTTTGGACCGCCGGGTGTTCGGACCGCCGGGTGTTCGGCTCTTCGACCCCTCACGCCTTCTCGCCTTCTCGCTTTCGCGCCCGGCGAATTCGGAGGCGGTGCCACGACCCGGCGCCTAGGGTCGGGCGTATGACGCTTGCTTACGGTGTGACAGGAGACGGCCCGGCCCTGGTGCTGCTGCACTCCGGGGTGTGCGACCGGAGGATGTGGGATCGGCAGCGGCCGGTGCTGGTCGACGCCGGGTACCGGGTGGTGTGCTGCGACTTCCGGGGGTTCGGCGAGTCGCCGCTGCCGGACGAGCGCCACAACGATCCTGAAGACGTGGTGGAGTTGATGGACGTCCTCGGCATCGAGCGGGCCGCGCTGGTCGCCTCCTCGTACGGGGGACATGTCGCCCTGGAGATCGCCGCGCGCCGCCCTGACCGGGTGGCCGCTCTGGCGCTGCTGTGTGCCGGACTGCCGGGGCACGAACCCAGTGCGGAACTGCGCGCGATCGGCGAGCGGGAGGACGCGCTGCTGGAGGCGGGCGACGTCGCCGGGGCCGTCGAGTTGAACGTGGCGACCTGGCTGGGACCGGAGGCCGGGGAGGAGGCCCGCGCGAAGGTGCGGGCGATGCAACTGCGCGCCTTCGAGGTGCAGTTGGCAGCGCCCGAGGGGGCTGGGCGAAGGGAGGAGGAGGTTGACCTCTCGGCGGTCGGCGCGCCGTGCCTCGCGGTGTCGGGTGGGCGCGACGTGGCGGACTTCCGGCAAATCGCCGCACAGCTGCCGCAGTTGCTCACCGGCGCCGACGTCCGGCATGTCGAACTGCCCTGGGCCGGGCACTTCCCCAGCCTGGAGCGGCCCGAGGAGGTGACGGAACTGGTGAGCGGGTTCCTGCGGAAGGCGTACCCCGCGGGCTGACCGGGCGGACCGTTCCGCTGGACCGTACCCGTTCCGCCGGGCAGGCTCAGTCGCCGCTGGTGCCGTCGGTCCGCTCGCGCAGGATGTCGATGCGGCCGTTGTGCCGCGACAGTACTTCGAGATCGGCCAGACTGCCCAGGTCACCCTCGGGATCAACAAGGCCGCCCCCTCCGTGCAGGAGACCAACTACTACGATCTCGGCACCGCGCGCCTCAACCGGCAGCTGGTCACTGACGGCACCGGCACCGGCATCGTCCAGGACGCGCACTACGCCTACGACGACGCCGGCAGCCCGACGATGGCCGATCACCCGCGCGAACGCCACCACCCAAGCCGCCACCTACCGCCGCACCGACCCCTTCGGCAACGACCGCGCCACCACCATGGGCCCCTGGACCGGCGACCACGGCTTCGTCGGCGGCGTCGGGGGGCCTTGGGACGGACGACGCTGAAGTGGCGGCGGTCGAGGGTGGCGATGGCGTCCGCTCCGAGCCGTTCGGCGACCGCGAAGACGGAGGCGTCGACCGCGCCGAGGGGGAAATCGGCGTACTTCTCGACCAGTTCGACCATGCGGTCGATGTCCTGGGCGGCCAGGGGGATCAGGCTGATCTGCCCGAGGCTGACGGAGCGCAGGAAGGCGACCTCAGCGCGGGTACCGTGCTCGCGTTCCAGGAGGTAGCAGACCTCGGTGAGCACGGGGTAGGGGACCAGCAGCGGGCGTGGGGTGCGGCGCATCAGTTCGACGCAGCGGCGTGGTCCTGGTCGTCGGGCATCGGCAGCGGCGACCAGCGCCCCGGTGTCCCAGATGATCACTCGGTCTCGCGCCCCATCTCGGCGCGCAGGATCTCGCTGGAGCGGGCGCCCAGGTCACCCTTGCCGCTGGACAGCGCGCCGACGAAGTCGGGCAGCGGCCACTCCTGCCCGCCGTCCTCGGCCGGAGTGCTCTCCCGCACGAGGGCCAGTATCGGTGCGACCTGTGACTCCGGTAGCCGGTCGATCAGCTCGTGCAGCTCTTCACGCAAGGTGTTCATGACGCCAGGACAAGGACAACCCGCACGGCGTGGGAGCCGAACGAGGGCGGACTACCAGCACCCATCCAACAACCACGGACATCAACGCACGACCACGGACCCCAGCGGACCGCCGATCCGCCACTCGCCCCTTCGACGCGCCCCGGTCGCCCGCACCCCCGGCGCCCCCGGCGCCCCGGTGGCGATCCGCCCTCTGTTCGGGGAACACCGGTTGAAGCGCGGGAGACGCTTCGATGACATGTCCGGGGTGGACGAATATCCGTACATCCCTTCGGGTGGGGCCCGCGTCTCACAGGGCGATCGGCTTCCCCCCGGGAGTTCCGGATGTGCCCGACCACGGCAGCCACGGGCTCGACAGTGCCCTGGCCGGCCGGACGGACGGACCCGGGCGGAGCCGTCCGAGCGGCTCGCGCTCGTTCCGTATCCGCTGGGCGCCACTGCGGCGCCACCCCGACACGACTCGAAGGAGTCCCGCCGGAGATGAACCCCGTCACGCCCTCGTCCCTCGACCGGCCGGCCGACCGGACGCCCGGCGCCGTGTCCGTCGGAGCGCCGCCTGCCCCGCTGCCCGCCGTCGTGGCCCAGTGCCCCGAACCGGGCCCGGCCGCCGCTCCCCGGGGGCGGCTGCGCGCGCTCGACGGGCTTCGGCTGGTCGCCGCCTTGATGGTCTGCGCCTACCACTACGCCGGCCGTGGCGGCGACATCGACCTGTCGTGGGGCCGCTCGCCCGCGGAGGTGTTCCCGCATCTGGCCGGACCGTTCTCCTACGGCTGCCTGGGCGTCGAGATCTTCTTCGTGATCAGCGGGTTCGTGATCTGCATGTCCGGGTGGGGACGGGACCTGAAGGGCTTCGCGATATCCCGCGCCACCCGCCTCTACCCCGCCTACTGGGCGGCGCTCGTCATCGTCAGCGTCGTCTTCGCCCTGGCCGGCCGCCACCTCGTCTCCCGGGCGGACCTGCTGACGAACTTCACGATGCTCCAGATGCCGGCCGGTGCCGAGCGCGTGCTCGGCGTGTGCTGGACGCTGTGGGCCGAGATGCGTTTCTACCTGCTCTTCGCCCTCGCCGTGGTGTGGCCGGGGGCGACCCGCCGCCGCGTGCTGGTCTTCTGCGCGGTGTGGACGGTCCTCGCGCTGTACGCCGACAGTTCGGGGGAGGCGCTCGCGAAGACCGCCCTCATGCCGGAGTACGCGCCCTTCTTCGTGGCCGGCATGGGGATGTACCTCGTGTACCGCTTCGGGCACGACGCGATGTCCTGGGGCGTGGTCGTGGTGGGCTTCCTGCTCGGCCAGCGCTACGCGGTCAAGGCGAACGTCGCGCCCGCGCACCTGAACGTCTTCCACCACCGTACGGAACTCGGCGTGATCGCGGTGGTCGCCTTCGGCTTCGCCGCCGTGGCGGTGGTGACCCTGGTGCCGGCCGTATCCCGCCTGAACTGGCGCTGGTTGACCACGGCCGGCGCTCTGACCTACCCGTTCTACCTCGTCCACGACCACCTGGGCACGGTCGCCGTCGCCGTCCTCGTCCACAGCACCGCGCTACCGCCCGTCGCCGTCCTGCTGGTCGCTACGGCGATGATGCTGGTGCTCGCCTGGCTGCTGTACCGCTTCGTCGAGAAGCCGCTCGCCCCACGCCTCAAACGGGCGTTCCTGCGCTGAGGCGTTGGGCGGTCGGGCCGTTGGGCGGTTGGGCGGTCGGCGCGGTCAGCGGTCGGAGGCCGCAGCGGTCGGAGGCCGGCGCGGTCGGAGGTCGGATCACGCCATGATCCTCCGGGCCCGGGCCCGGGCCCGGGCCCGGGCCCGACCGCCGCCCCGG
>NZ_JACEGK010000435.1:0-6829 GCF_056859195.1 Streptomyces sp. NH27 | reverse complement strand
GTCCAGCAGCACCATCCGGCTGCCCCCGAACACCAGCCAGCGCCGCTGCCGTTGCCGGGTGAGCCGGCCCTCGTCGGTGAAGGCGGCCAGATACGCGGCGGGCAGCCCGCGGCCGCGGCGCCACAGCCAGTCGTCGAGGGTCTCGAACGGCAGCGTGCGGGACATCGCGACGGCGGCCTCGCCCAACAGCCGGTCGACGTGGGGCTGCCTCGCCCCCGGCAGGATCCGGCCGTGCTCCAGGGTGGCCGCGCCCGCCCGCAGCAGGTCGACCAGTTCCGCACCGGCCAGCCCGAGCGACAAATCGCCGCGCTCCACGGTCCGGCTGGACGGCATGTCCATCGTGACGGTCAGAAGATCACGCGCTGTGGTCATAGCAGGCTTCCCGTTCAGGGCGACGGCGACCGGCGTCCCGTCACTCTCCCGCCGGCCCACCTGGCCGATTATCCCTCCCCCCGGCCCATCCGGAGCGCTCCGACCCGGCGAGCACAATTCCCACCGGGAGCACCCGGCTCCGGGGCGGCCAGCTCCCGGGCTGCCGAACCTGACCGACACCCCGACGGCCGTCTGATCACCCGGCCGCCGGCTCGCGGCCCGCCGCCTCCTCATACGGCTCGCCCGGCGCCACTTCATTCCGCCGAGAGCCGTTCCCACCGTTGGTCTGGCCCGGCGTCACCGGGGAGCGCCATGCGAGGTCCCCGCTCCTCGGCCATCGCGGGGTCATGCCCGGTCGTACCAGGCACGGATCGATGCCTTGTAGACCGCGGGCATGTCGAGGCCGGCCACCTCGTCCTTGGTGAACAGGCCGACGTGTTTGTGCTCGTGGCTGGCCACCGGCTCCACCCGTGGGTCCAAGGCCACCGCACCGTACGTGACGATCAGCACGCGGCGCCCCGGAAGCGGCTCGTAGATCCAGACGCCGTCATCGATCAAGGGACCGACCTCGACCTGCCAGCCGGTCTCCTCCCAAACCTCCCGCGCGACCGCGTCCTGCGGCGTCGAGTCGGCTTCCTCACCGGCCTCCTGGTCGACGATCTCCAGCCGGCCGCCCGGCAGTTCCCACTCATCGCGCTCGTTGTGCAACAGCAGGACGCGGTCCATGTCGTCGAGAACCACCGCCTTCACCGACACCGGCCACATCGGCGGCTTGTACGACGACATCGCGCCCCTCCCGTAGCCGCGAGACTACGGACCGTAGCACGCGGCCTGCCCGATCGCGCTCGGTCGTGGCCCCCGCGACGCAGGCGCCCCGCGCCCTGGTGTGCGCGTGGCCGGCGCCAGCGACCGTCGTCAAATTCACCGCCCCCTGGTGGTGTTGGTCACCGGAGGAGCGGCAAGATCGCCGTATGAAGCTCTTGGTGATGGGCGGCACGTGGTTCCTCGGTCGGGCAGTTGTGGAGGAGGCGCTGCGGCGGGGCTGGGAAGTGACGACGTTCAACCGCGGCGTATCCGGGTCGGGTCCCCAGGGCGTCACGGCGGTGCACGGGGACCGTACGGATCGCAACAGCCTCGCGTACCTGGCTGAACTCGGCCCGTGGGACACCGTGGTGGACACCTCCGCGTCGGAGATGCCGCCGCGAGTGGTTCTGGACGGCACTCGGGCGCTCAACGGCGTGGTCGGACGCTACGTCTACGTATCCACGGTGTCGGTGTACGAAGGCTGGCCGGACGAGAGCCTGACCGAGCAGTCGCCCGTGCTGCCGTGCCCGGCCGACGCCGAGCCCGACTACGGCTCCATGCCACCAGGAGCCGACGGCCCGAACACGCACTACGGCACCCAGAAGGCCGGTGCGGAAAACGCGGTCCTGGAGATCTTCAAGGACCAGGGCGGCGTTGCTGCGACCCGGCGTGATCCTGGGGCCCGGTGAGTACGTCGGTCGGCTGCCGTGGTGGCTGCGCCGCGCGGCGGCGGGCGGCCGGATGCTCGCTCCGGGCGACCCCCTGCGCAGCATCCAACCGGTCGACGTGCGGGACGTCGCAACGTTCGCGGTCGACCAGGCAGCCGCGCCGACCGGCGGGATCTACAACGTGACGGCGCCGGTCGGGCGGGAGACGATGGGCGGCTTCCTCACCTCCTGCGTGGGGGTGACCGGCGGCGACGCCGAGTTGGTGTGGGCGCCGGACGCCCTGCTCATCGAGCAGGGCGTGAAGCAGTGGACAGAACTGCCGCTGTGGCGCACCCACCCGGGAGTGTGGCGCATCGACTCCTCCGGTGCGTACGCGGCGGGGCTGAGCTGCCGGCCGCTGGCTACGACCGTCGCGGACACCTGGGCGTGGCTCCAGCAGAACGGGCGGCCGGTGCACCACCCCCGCTGGGCCGAGCACGGCATCCCTCCCGAGCGGGAGACCCGAATCCTCGCCGCGCTTCCCTGACCTGCCTCACCCTTCCAGCGCCGGCCGGTCGCTGGGGCCAATTGAAATACCAGCCGGCCGTCCAAGGAGCATCCGACGCACGGCCGTGACCGACGGCCCGAACCTTCAAGGAGACCTCTGGTGACGACCCCGCTGATCGACGACAGCAGGGCCTTCCCCGCCACCGTTCCCCCCGACCTGGACGATCCCCAGAAGATCACCTTGAACGACTGGGACGCCTTCAGGTCAGTGCAGAGGATGACCAACCACTGGGACCGGCCCGGATGGGCCCCGGGACACCGGGCCTACTACTGGATGCTGGCCTTCCCGGAGGAGCCCGACCTGATCGCCGAGGCACGTTCATGCCAGCAGGCCCTCGCCGGCCTGGGCATGGACGAGGTCCCCGACGACGGCCTGCACATCACCATGAACAAGATCGGTGACTGCGCGGACGTCGAGCCCGGCATGGTGGACTCCCTGGCCCGGCTGGCACACTGCACGCTCGGTGGCGGCTTCGAGATCCGCGCCGAGCCCATGGCCGGATCCACGGGGGCGATACGGTTCAGCGTCACGCCCTGGACGCCACTGGTGGAACTGCATCCCGCCCTGCACCGCGCAGGACAACACATCGGCGTCCCAGGCGGAAGACCGAGCAGCCTGTTCCGCCCGCACCTCGGCATTCTCTACAACAACCGGGACCGGCACGCCGCGCCCGTGATCGACGCCGTGGCTCTTCTGAGGAACCGTCCCGCCGTCACGCTCCCGGTCAAGCGGGTCGAGCTGGTCGAACTTCGCCGGGACGGACGCACGTACCGATGGCGCGTCCTGCGCAGCCTGACCCTGCCGAGCCCGTTGCCCGCCCGCCGGCGATAGCGGGAGGAGTGCGTCAGCCGAGGGGGATTTCGGCGACAGTCGTCCATTCGTACATCTGGTTGTCGCGGTTGATGCGGATCAGGTCGGCATGCGTGATGTGCGCGATGGCCGGCTCGATCGCGGCTGCGGCGATGGCCGCGGCGAAAGGTGCGGCGGGGCCTTGGGCGTTGCTGTACGCAAGCGAGACGTGCGGTGTGAAGCCGTCTTCGGCCTCGGGGACATCGTCCTGGACATCGCCGATTGCCGCGCGCAATGCACCGCGCACCTGCCTTACGGGGTCTGGTGGTTGGACAGGCATAAGGAGCGCTTCCGGGTCGACGATCGGCGCGGTGAGCGTGGCGTCGAACGGTTGCAGGGCCGCCAGTCGACGGCTCGCGGCCGTCAGGATGCCGTTCACCGTGTCCTCGGGGACTTCGCCAACGAAGCCGATGCCCTGCATGGTGAGGTGCAGCCAGCGGTCGGGGATGAGGTCGAGCCCGTCCAACGGGGCGAGGGCCGAGCGGTATTCGGCGGCGAACCGCTCGACATCGGCCATGCCGCTGAAGGTGAGATGCCAGGTGTAGAAGGACCGGCCACGGCGCCAACCGGGCCGCCACCACCAGTGATTGGTCATCCGTTCGGTGTCCGTGGCCACGGTGACGAATACTGTCAGGCATCCTTGGTTCCTGACGACAGCGCGAGTCTGCGCGGGGCGGAGTCGAGCCCGCGGCCGTTCTTGTCGGCCCTCTTCGCGGACTTGACGGCCACCGCAGCACAGTTCGCACCAGCGTCGAACACCCTTACCGTCACCCGACCCTGGTCCACCTCCAGCAGGAGAACCCCGATGCCCGGGGTGTGCCGGAGGGCGTTGGCGACCAACTCGTCCACGACCAGGGCCATGTCGTCCACCGTCGCCCGGTCGACCGTCTCTCCAGCACCCTGCGGATCTGAGCAGCGGGCCGCAGGTGTCCTGCGGCCCGCCACCCGTTACGGCTGGACGATGTCGAAGTCGGCGGCGCCGGAGCGGACGAGGTCGAGGAACGACGACCAAGCGCTCGGCGTCACGAGCAGTGCCGGCCCCTGCTTGTCCTTGGAGTCGCGGATGCCGACGCTCTGCGCGAGGGCGGCGATCTCCACACACGCGTTGCCCTCGGCTCCGCTGTAGGAGGACTTGTACCAGGAGGTCTCGGGAGCTATGTCGGTGGACTTCAGTGGAGTGTTGATGGTCCTGTCCTTCGCTGTAGTGCTTCCAGGAACTGCGGCGTCTCGTGGGGTGCGAGCGCCGAGGCCCGCAGTGCTTCGAACCTGCGGGAGAACCGTCCCACGTCGGGCTTCTTGTCGGTCACCCAGGCTTGGCCGTTGACATGGTCGGCCTGGACCATGCGCCCCAGCGGCTCTTCCAGGTCGAGGATGATGAAGTTCTGGCTCGCGCGGTAGCCGGCTGATGAAGCCGGCAGCACCTGGACGGTGACGTGGTCGAGGCTGCTGAGCCGTGCGATCTCCTCGTACTGCCGCGTCATCACCTCTGGGCTGCCGATGGTGGCCCGCAACGCGTCCTCGGCCATGATGACCCACAAGGGCCGGGGCTCTGTTTCGGTGATGATCCGCTTCCGAAACATCCTCAACTCGACGTTGGAGTCGATGAACTCCGTGGTGATCTCGTCCGTCGCCTTGGCGCTCTGGAGCAGCGCGCGGGCGTACTCCTCCGTCTGGAGCAAACCGAAGACCAAGTTGGGCTGCCACGCGCTGATGGCGAGCGCATCGGTCTCCATGCCGACGTAGTCGCGCATGCCCTTTTGGAAGTGGGGGTTGTAGGGGACCCACCATCCTGCTTGCAGTGACTCGCGATGGATCGTCAGCAGGCTGTCGATCGTCTCGTCGTCCTGTTGGTAGTACTCCAGCAGGGATGTCAGGTCTTTCGGGTTCGGCAGGCTGGTCCGACCGCTCTCGACGCGCCACAGCTTCTCCTTCGAGAACCCGAGCGCGGAAGCGACCTCGGCCGTGCTGAGGCCGCGGTCCTCCCTCATCTTCTCCAGCACTTTGCCGAGATGCACTCGGCGACTCGTGGGTCCTTTCGGCGCTGCCACGTTACGTCGTCCCTTCTCCGAGCCGGGCGCTACTGCGCCCGAGTCCAGTCTGGTCGCCGTCGAGTCCGGTCTCACCGTACCCGGGCGGCGGGTGGTCAACCTCGGGCCCTCCTTGGAATTCGAGAGCCCGTACAACTGCATATACCAATCTACGTCTGAATTACACAGGCAGTTGCGCGCCAACTCTCTCATGCATCACGCTGGTTGAGCCGAAGGGTTTCGAAGTACGGCGCAGCCACCTCAGCGCGTCTCGCCCGATGGTCTCCACCTGTCCGCACTGCGAAGGGCACCGCGATGGCCGGCACCGCTCAGCGCCACGAAAGTTGCCGCAGCGCTCTTGGAGCCACGGCGGGCAGTTCCGTCTGCGCGTCTGATGCGCTCACGGTGACGCTCGAGTGGGCCGCGCCTGGCAGTGGAAATGCCACCACGGAATCCGGTGCACGACAGGTCGGTTCGATGCGCCGCCTCGCGTGCGCGGCTCTGGAGCAGTGGGGTCTTCGGGCCGTCACCGAGGACCTCGCCCTCGTCATCAGCGAGTTGGTCACCAACGCGCTCCAACACGGCGGCGGCTGCACCGGCTTCTGCCTCTCCCATGACGCTGCCGGTTCCGTCCGTCTCGAAGTCCACCAGAGGTCCCGCTACCTTCCCCAGGTGCTGCATTCCAGCGCCGAAGACGAGTGTGGCCGGGGGATTCTGATCGTCTCCACGCTCGCCGACGGTTGGGGCGTGGGCGAGGCCGGCGACTCGGTCTGGTGCACGCTCTCACCCAGGGCTGGTGCGACGCTGTGACGCATAGCTCCTGCATCCCCGTCGTGTTGGCCGCGCCGTCGGGGATCCAGACTGGCCGCACCTCCCCGCGTGAGGAATACGTCTTGGTGCGGAGGCGTAGGGCTCTCGTCCATCTCAGGCAAGCGTCCAAGCCGCCGTAGTCGCCCTGTTGCTCCGCTCCAGCGGCATGCCTGCGCCTCACGCAACTCCGCTGCGCGTACTCCCGTCCCCGTGCGCACGGCAGTTGGCAACCCTGCCGTCGTGGGAGCGGCCTTCCCCGCTCCGGCCACGCCGAGTCAGGCAAGTGTCCGCGCCCTCAACTCCCCTGGGGCGTGGCCGACTCACAGCGACTGCCCGTGTCCGGAGCGGGTCCCATCCACCCGCACGACGCCGTCACCGAAGGAGGAGGAACACGATGCCCAGCCGCAGCGCGCGACGTTTCATCTGCGGCCGGCGGACCCCGGTGCCGCCCCAACTCGTCACCACGGCACTGGGCATGGCCGACGCCGCCGACCCGGGCCCGCAGAGCGCGGGCGAATACTCGGCGGATGACGTGTACGCCGTGCTGGTCTGCACGCTCCAGTTCCATCGCGGGCCCATGCACCACGGCGCCGTCCTGAACCTGCGCGGGCCCGAGGCCGGCACCATCTGGGCGGTATGGCGCGACGACGTGGAACCGTGCCTGGCCGTCGTGTTCCCCGACTGCCCCGCCCGATCCGACGGTGAGGCGTGCAGCGAGTTCGCCGGGCACCGCGGTGTCCACAGCTGGGACC
>NZ_JACEGK010000434.1:0-6862 GCF_056859195.1 Streptomyces sp. NH27 | reverse complement strand
CCCGAGGTGACGACGATCCGCCCGGGCTGACCCAACCGCCCGGGAAGGGCGTACGCGTCGGGCCGTGAGTCGTTGAGCACGGTGAGGTCGCCCGCGGCGGTACCGGACTCTTCCGCGGTGCGCCGGGCCCGGTCGGCGAGCAGGACGTGGCGCCGTACCGCCCGTACGAGCGCGACCGCGACGACCGCGAGCAGCCCGGCGGCCACACAGGCGGCCGGCACGGTGACCTGGTCGCCGACCACGGGCAGCACGAGGTGGCCGAGTGCGGCCACCGGCGGCAGCCGCAGCGCGCCCGCCCCGGCGAGCAGCCCGAGCGCGGCGGTGCTGCACACGGCGAGCAGCACCGCGGAGGCGGCCAGCAGCCAGGCGGCGGGGCGGGGCGGCAGCGCGTCGGCGAGCCGGCGGGCGGCCGGCGCCGCGAGCAGGGGCAGCAGCAGGGGCAGCCAGACGGCGATGTTCACCGCGCCTCCTCGTCCACCGAGCCGTCCCCCGCGTTTTGACCCATGCCCTGACCCATGCCCTGACCCATGCCCTGACCCGCGTCTTGACCCGTGTCCTGACCCGCGTCATGACCGTGCCCGGCGTCGTAGCCCCGGCCGGTGTCGTCGCTGTCCCAGCCGGCGGCCGGCGCCCCGCCCGCCTGCGCCAGCAGTTCGCGCAGCACCTTCTCGTCGTCGGGCCCGAGCCCGGAGACGAAGCGGGCCAGTACGGTGCCGCGGTCGTCGCTCGCGGACTTGTCCAGCTCGCTGCGCATCCGGCGGGCGGCGAGCCCCGGGGAGTCCTGGACCGGCAGGTAGGCATAGCCGCGGCCGGAGCGGGCGCGGCTGACGGAGCGCTTCTCGTACAGCCGGGCCAGGATCGTGGTGACGGTGGTGCGCGCCAGGGCGGTGCCGAGTTCGCGCTGTACGTCGGCGGGGGTGAGCGGGCGTCCGCCGGCCGCCCACAGCGCGGCGAGGACGCTGGCCTCCAGCTCGCCCGAGGGGCGGCGGCCCGCGCTCGGCTCCGGCATGGCTCGATCGCCCCTTCCGGCTCTTTCGTCTACAGTGTTGTAGACCGTCTACATCACTGTAGTCGGTCGGGGTATCGAAAGCGCCCCCGGAACCATTATGGGAGGGCCCCCACCACCATGCCTCTGCCCGTGCCCGTACTCGTCGCCCACGCCGCGGCCGCGCCGGCCGCGCACCTCGCCTTGAACCCGCTCAGTGCGAACTCCGTGCTCGCCTCCTTCGGCGCCCTCGGTATCGCGGTCGTGCTCTTCGCCGAAACCGGCCTGCTGGTCGGCTTCTTCCTGCCCGGCGACTCGCTGCTCTTCACCGCGGGGCTGCTGTGCGCGCCGGGCGCCTCGGGCGTGGTGCACCTCACGCTCTGGCAGGTGCTCATCGCCGCGCTCGCCGGTGCGCTGCTCGGCGCCCAAACGGGCTACGTGCTCGGCCGCAGAGCCGGTCCCGCGCTGCTGGCCAGGTCCCGGGGCCGGCGGCTGCACGAAGGCGCGGCGCGCGCGACCGAGCTGCTCGCCCGTTACGGCCACGCCAGAGCCGTGGTGCTGGCCCGCTTCGTCCCCGTGGTGCGTACCGTGCTCAACCCGCTGGCCGGGGCGCTGAACGTCCCCGTCCGCACCTTCACGCTGTGGCAGGCGGCCGGCGGCGCGGTCTGGACGGTCGGGCTCGTGCTGGCCGGCTACGGGCTCGGCTCGTCCGTGCCGAACGTCGATCGCTATCTGCTGCCGATCGTCGCGGTCGTAGTCGTCGTGTCGCTGGTGCCGCTCGCCGTGGAGTTGCTGCGCGGGCGGCGCGAAAGCGGGCGCGGGCACGGGCACGGGCCTGAGCACGGGCCTGGGCCTGAGCACGGGCACGGTCACAAGCGGCGCGCCGTCGCCCCGCGGGAGGGCTCATGAACTCCCGGTTCGACGCGGGCCTCTACCGCTGGGTCGTGCATCTCGCGCAGCACACGCCCGGTCCGCTCGACAGCGCGGTGCGCCTCTTCAGCGACTACGGGGTGGGGTTGTTCGCCGTCCTCATGCTCTGGGCGTGGTGGCGGGCGCGGGGCGGCGGTGACCGCGGTCGCATGGTCGCGGTGCTGGCCGTGCCCGTCGTCGTGGTCGTCGCCTTCCTCGCCAACGATCTCGTCAAGTCGCTCTTCGCCGAGCAACGCCCGTGCCAGACGCTGCACGTGGCCGCCACGGTCGAGACGTGCCCCGCGCTCGGGGACTGGTCCTTCCCCAGCAATCACTCGGCGATCGCCGCGGCCTCGGCGGTCGCGCTTCTCCTCGCGGACCGTCAACTCGGGCGGATCGCGGTTCCGTTCGCGCTCCTTCTCGGCGCCTCCCGGGTGTGGATCGGCGTCCACTACCCCCATGACGTCCTGGTCGGGCTGGCGTTGGGAGGGTTCCTGGCATGGGCTCTGATGCTCGCCCTCCGCCGACTCGACCTACGGCTCCCCGCCATCACGGTTCCCATGCGCCGTAGTTGAGCGCGCGGTGCCCCGACGGCGGGTTGCCGTCGGGGCCGCGGGCGTCAGGGGGCCGGGTACGGGGCTTTGAGGTGCGTCCAGCGGGCGGACTGCTCGGGGGTGAGGGTGCCCCGCAACTCCGCGAGTTTGAGGAGGGCGGCCTCGGCCCCGTGGGCGAGGGTCTGGGCCTCGGCCCGGTAGTGATCGGTGACGGCGGCTTCGAGTTCGGCGGAGTTCATCGTGGCGGTGATCCGCCCGGCGAGCCGGTTCATGTTGCGATAGGACCCTTGCAGGAGGAAGGGAGGCTCGGTGCGGGAGGCACCGGACCTACCCGCGGAGTCGATGTACGCGGCGTTGACGGTGAGAAGCGTGTCCCGGGCCCGCAGCAAGTGCCGTAGCACCGCGCGGATCTCGTTTCGCTCGGCATCGGAATAGGGATGCCCCAGATCCGCCGCGCGGGCGGTCGGATCGTCGGCGGCGAGCCGTACCAGCAGGTCGAGGTCGGCCCGGTCGCGGCCGGCCAGCGGGGCGAGCACCGGGTTCGCGGTGAGCGCGTTCTCCACGTAGCTGAAGGCGAACAGGTCCTCCCGCCCGGTGAGTACATCCCCGAGGTTCCACACATCGGCGCGGTTGGCGAGCATGTCCGGCACCCGGAAGAGCGCGCCGGACTCGGTGTACGGGTTGCCCGCCATGCAGACCGCGAACCGCTTGCCGCGCAGGTCGTACGCGCCCGTGGGGCCCTCGATCCGGCGCTGCGCGTCGCACAGCGGGATGAACTTCTGCAGGAACTCCGCCGAGGCGTGCTGGATGTCGTCGAGGTAGAGCAGCACGTTGGAGCCCATTTCCAGGGCGAGTTGCACCTTCTCCAGCTCGCGCCGGGCGGCCGCGTCGGGGGCGCGTTCCGGGTCGAGGGAGGTGGTGCCGCTGCCGAGGGCGGGCCCGGAGACGCCGACCAGCGCCAGCCCGAGGCTGCTCGCCACGTACTCCACCAGCGAGGTCTTGCCGTACCCGGGTGGGGACATGAGCATCAGCAGGCCGCCGGCCGGGCCGAACTGCTTGTCCAGGCTGTCGCCGACCAGCGGCAGGTACACCTCGTCCAGCAGCCGGTTGCGGACGAACCCGGCCGGGGGGCGGGCCCGGTAGCCGTCCAGCGCGAGCCGGTCCCGCATCGCGGCGACCACGGCCGTGCGGTGCCGCTGGTACGCGCGGTACGCCGGCACCTCCTCGGCCGTGAACCGCCGTACCCGGGTGAGGAGTTCGTCCAGCCGCAGCGTCATGGCGCCGTCCACGGCCCGGGGGTGCGCCGCGAGCAGCCCGTGCACGGCGACCTCGACGTCGGCGTCCACTTCGTACCGTACGGCCCCGGCGCCGCACACCAGCCCGGCCGCGGCCTCCACCAGGTCACCGCTCCCCGGGACTTCCGCGCCGTCCGAACCGTCGGCCTCGCCGGCGAACGGGCCGAGCCAGGCCCGGGCGAGCTGCCAGCGCGCGCCCAGCCCCGCAGGGGACTCCCCGCCCAGCGCGTCGAGATCGGCACCGAACTCCTTGTACGGCACCGCGTCCGGGCCGCCCAGCGCGTCGGTCAACCGCGCCACGACCGCCCGGGCGCCGGGTCCGACCGCGAAACCTGCCTGCTCGGTGGCGAGTTCGGCGACCAGGTACTCCCCCAGCAGCAAGGCGTCGGTCGCCGAGTGCGGTGCCGGGCGGACCGGTTCCGCCAGGTCGGTGGCCGCGAGGAAGTCCCGTGCGGCGGTGCCGATTTCGGCGGCCAGCGCGTCCAGCGCCCGACCGGCGCCGACCCCGCCGAAGGTGGTCCGCGCCCGGCTGAGCGAGCGGGCCCGCGCCGTCCACGCGGCCCGCTCGGCGGGCTCGGTGCCGTAGGTCCAGAACAGCAGCGCGCCCGCCCGGGTGCCGGCGGAGTACCGCAACAGCCCTGCCTGCGCGGCGCGTTCGGCCAGCGCCGTGAGGAGCAGCACGGCGTCATGATCGTGCACCCCTCGTTCGTACCCTTCCGACGCGCGCTCGGCGACGGCCGCCCGTACCGCTTTGGGCACGTCGTCCGCGCCGGTGGCCGGGCCGCCCGAGGCGAGCAGGTCCAGCAGCAGGCCGCCGGCGAGGAACTCCGCGCGGGACAGCTGCGGGGACTCCGAGACCAGCGGCCGGGACCAGAAGGCGCGGGTGGCCGCGAAGGCGGGATCGTCCACCGGGGCGAGGTAGTCGGTGCCGGTGAGGGTGAATGCCAGGCCGTCGGCGTGCGGGACGAGCGCGAGGTCCAGGGGCTGGGTGTTGACCGCGAAGCGGTGCCGGCCCAGGCGGATCACGGCGCCGCCGTCCTCGTACAGGTCGAGGCGGTCGCGCAGGGCGCCGGTGGCGGCCTGCCGGGCGGCGGCGAGCGCGGCGGTGAGTTCGGCGGCCCGGGCGGGGTCGCCGAGGGTGCGCAACTCCGCCGCGATCCGGCGGTGTTCGGCGGCGAGCGGGTCGGCGGCGAAGTAGGTGTGGATCTCGTCGGCGGAGCCGAGGGTGGCCGCGCGGCGCCTGATGCCGTCGAGCAGCCGGGCCGCGCTGGCGGTCAACCGCCCGGCACGCTGGGCGCGTTCGTCGGCGAGCGCCTGCTTGCGGGCGGCGAAGGTCTCCCGTACCTCCTCGCGGCGGGCGTCGAGCGCCGCGAGCCGCTCCTCGTCGGCGGCGAACCGGGTGGCGAGGTTCTCGATCTGCACCAGCAGGCGGCCCAGTTGCTCCTCGCACGCCTCGGGGGTGCCGGCCGCGTCGAGCGCGGCGCCGACGCTCTGCGCGAGCAGCGCGCTCTGCGCGGCGAACTCCGCACCGGTCTCGGCGGCGAGCAACTCCCTTCTGCGGGCGGCGAGTACGGCCCTGGCGTGGTTGACCGCGCCGAGCACGTCGGCGGCGGTGGCCAGGATGCGGGTGCGTACGGTCGCGTCGGTGATCTCCAGGGTGCCGGCGGTCCCGGTGACGGTGGCCAGGCCCGCCGCCTGCTCGTCCAGGGCCGCGGCCAGCGGCGCGGTGTCGGCGGCGGTGATGGCCTGCGGGACCCGCGCGGCCACGTCGGCGACCCGCTGCCGGTAGCCGTCGAAGGCGGCCTCTTCGGCGAAGTGCGCGGCGGCGCGGGCCGCGGCCTCGGCCAACTCCTTTGCCAGCAAAGCGTCCAGGGCGTCCAGCCGGGTCGGGTCGGCCTGTCGCATCTCCCGCAGCGTCGCCAACCGACCCTGGGAGCCGCGTAGTTCCGTGAGGCGGGTGACCCACTCGTCCGCGGACGCGGCGGCCTCGCCGCGCACCCGGCGGCCGAGCGCGGTGATCCGTGCCTCGGCCTCGTCGGCGGCCGCGGCGGCCCGTGCGGCCGACTCCCGCACCCGGGCGTACTCGGTGAGCACCTGCCGGGCGGTGTCGCGCACCTCGGTCAGCGGTCCGGCCAGGTCCTGCGCGGCCGGGTCGGCGAGCCAGTGGTGGCGGTCGAGGACGCGTTCGGCGGCGGCGGTCAGCGCCTCGTAGACGGCCGCGGCGGGTTCGGGCTCCAGGGCGGCGCGGGCCACCGACAGCGCGTCGGAGACCGCCCGGACCAGGTCCGGGTTGCCGATCCGGGCCAGCGGGCCGTCGCCGACCGGCCGGGCGGCTGCGTAGGTGTCGGACAGGAAGGGGGTGTGCCAGCGCTGGAGGGTGTGCACCCGGCCGGGTTCGCCGCTTTCGGCGGGCCGCAGCGTGATCAGGGTGCCGTCCTCGTACAGCGCGCTGCCCTGGACGTGCAGCGGGGCGGCGGCCTCCTTGCGGATGAGGTTGTACGGCAGCAGCAGCCGGTGGCCGTCGGCGGGGGCGTGGAAGACGTACAGCACGTCCTCGCCGTTGGCCGAGCGCACCGCGCGCTCGAACTCCAGCCGGGCGGCGGTGACTTCACCGGCGGCGGGCGGCGCGCCCGGGTCGCCGGCCGGCTCGGCCCGGCCGGCGAGGTCGGCCAGGTCGAAGGTGCGGGTGCCGCCGGTGGCCAGGACGTAGCCGCCGGGGAAGATCACGCCCTGGTCGTCGGGCAGCCGCAGGCAGACCTGGCCGAGCGCGTCGATCCGCTCGATCTGCTCGGTGCGGGTGTTGACCGCGAAGTGCCGGTCGGCGGACTCCCGGTAGGGGCGCACCCGCAGCAGCACCAGCGGTCCGGCGCCGGCGAGGGCGACGTCGGCGTCGGCCAGCGACTGGAGGGCGTCGTCGACGGGCTCCTCGTGGACGGCGCCGCCAGTGCGCAAGGTGAGGGCGCCGCCGGTGGTGTCCAGGGTGAGGGTGCCGCCGTCGGGCGCGGTGAGCGCGATGTGCGGGTGGCGGCCGGGGACGTACGCCGCACGGCCGACCGCGCTCCAGCGCACCGTCTCCGGCGGCTCGGCGGGCTCCTCGCGGGCCGCGCCCTCGTAGGCGA
>NZ_JACEGK010000433.1:0-6891 GCF_056859195.1 Streptomyces sp. NH27 | reverse complement strand
GTCACACCACGAAGCTAGCCGCTCGCGGGAAGCGGTTGGACGGGGGCCCGTTTCCGGACGGCCCTGTTCTCGGATTGACCCTTTTATTCGGACGGGGGTGCCCAGCTGCCCGATGGGAGCCCCCGCTTCCGGACGGGGGCTCCCGGTTCCGGGGGAGCGGTGGTATGGGCGCCGGGGGAGGACGGCTCAGTCGCGGCGGACCTCGACCCCGTAGCCCAGGGCCTGCACGACGGCCTGGACGTTCGGGTAGGTCTCGTCCGGGGGAAGGCCGGCCACCCGCTCGACGAGCGCGTCCGGCGCCTGGTGGCGGTGGAGCGCGCCGAGCAGGGCGCCGCGGCGGGCCGGGTAGACGCTGCGGTCGAGATGCCTGGCCAGGTCGCTGCGCACGTAGACGCCCTGCGGCGTCATGCCGGCCGGCGCGGCGCCGCTGCGGGCGGGCTCCGTGAGGGCCTGGTCCTGGTCGGAGGGCTGAGGCTCGGCGAGCTCCTCGCCGGCCCGCACCGCCCGGTTCGCCTTCAGCGCGACCTGCATCTCCTTCTTCAGTTCGTCGTCACGGGCGAAGCCGGTCTTGTTGGTTCCCTGGTCCGTCATGCGGCGATGGCCTCCCTTGTCGATCGCCGGGCCGCGCGGCATGTGCGCCGCGCCCCGGCCGGGGCTGGGTTCCATCGGGTACCCGACCGTTACGTCCCGAAACCACCCCTGTCCCGGAGAGCCGTACGCCACTCGACCCCGCCCGGGGCAGGTCCGGGCGGGGCCGAGGGCGTCAGCCGGCCGCCGTCCTCACGGGTGCGGCCCTACGACGCCGCGGTCAGCTGTGCTTCCAGGTCACCGTGAAGTTCTCGCTCCCCGACAGGGCCGAGGTGCTCGCCTTCGTGGTGCTGCCCGAGGCCATGTTGATCTGGTCGGGCGAGTAGTTGCCGATCGGCTGGCCGTTGGCGGTGGCGTTGGTGAACGACGCCGTGCCGAAGTTGGCCAGCGGCAGCACGCCGGTGGAGCTGGACGGCGCCTCGGCGATGATCTCGGCGGACGCGTCGGACAGACCGCTCTGCGTCTTGGTGGTGGTCTTCGTCCATCCCTGGGTGGTGTCGGAGAGCGTGAGCGTGTACTTGGTCCCGCTGACGCTGACCGTGGAGGTGAAGTGGTCGCCCGCCTTCACCGTGTTGCTGTAGTTCACCGGGTACGCGGGGTACATCTCGTACCAGGAGTAGTACTGGGGGCTGCCGCCCGAGCAGTCGCCCTCGCTGCCGGTCTGTTCCACCGAGTTGCTGCCGTCGCCGTCCAGGCCGATCCAGAACGACGAGTAGGCCGTCGAGCTGGAGCAACTGACCGCCGGCTGTACCCAACTGGACGAGACGCTGGTGAAGGTCTGCCCGGTGGCCGCGTAGCCGGCCCAGTTGGAGCTGGTGCTGTGCTCGATGCGGCCGTCGGGGCCGATGACACGGTGGCTGCCGACCGGCGCCTGGAAGACAGTGGGGGCGGCGCTCGCCACGGCCGGGGCGGTGGCCAGGGCGGACATGACCGCCGCGCTGACGGCTGTTGCGGCGGTGAAGCGCTTGGTTGCCGACATGCTGCTCCTTCTCGCGGATCTCGCGGTGCAGGCGTGTAACCGGCGGCGGTCAGTGGGGTTCGCGTGCCGCCAGTGATTGACAGTGTGCAGACAATGACCGATGCGGAGGCACCCGTTCGTGCCAACGATCGGCAAAGACCATGCCAAGTGCGGTGCGGGAAAAGGGGTGTTGGGCATCATTGTCGGGCAATTCGGCGCCCCGCGGAGGGGGATCGCGGCGTGCAAGCGGACGGCCGGGCTCCGCACGGCGCCGACCGCGCGGCGGGGGCGGCGGCGTCCGGCGACCGCTCGGCGGAGGCGGGGCTCGGCTACTCGCCCAACTGCTGCCGGATCTCGACGTCGACGGCGGACTCCGGCCCCGGCCCCGACTTCGTGCCACCGGCCTGGCGGAAGATCCTCGCCACCCCGGCTCTCGTGGCCTGCCGCGCGCCGGCCGCCATCGCCGCGGTCATCGTCGGCGCCGCGTCCGGCCCCGGCATCAAGTCCCCTGACGGCACAGTGAGTTGCGTCCGTCGCTTGATGACGAGGGAGCGGCCCGCCCTTGGCCCGCGGGCGGAATGCGCACCACGCCGGACCGGCGAACGTTCGCGCTGCCCTGCCGGCCCCGCCTACGACTGGCAGGGCGACCGGCTCGGGTGCTGGTGCCGTCGCTGAAGACGTGGGAGCCGCGGTGCAAGGGGCGCCGCCCGCCTACCGGCCGGTGGGGGACGCGAACCGGTACCGTCACCCGGAAGACGATCTGCCCGCCGGCTTCGAGGACGACAGTGCGTCGATGCCAGGCGTGACTCCTGCCGCGTCAGGAGCCGAAGATCAGGTCGGTTCCGGTGCTGTCGAACCATTCCCAGTACTGTTTGTGGCCACCGAGCTCCCGTTCCTTGAAAGCCCAGTGTGCGACGGTGGGGTTGCCGGCGTCGTCGAGCAGGTCCAGGTCGAGTACGTAGGTGTCGTAGTTCTCGTTGCCGACGGCGTGGACGAATCGATCCGGTGGGAGTCCGTCGAGGCGTTCGGCCACCACTGTCCAGCTGTCGTCTTTGAAGAATTCCAGGGTGTTGCAGTCGAGGCCGCCGCCGATGCTCTCCCAGCCGTTGTCCAGGCTGTGATGGATGGCCCAGAAGTCACGGACCGGTCGGGGAACCGGGCCGGCCAGCAGTGGCACGACGGTGGTCGGGTCGGCGACCTGCGGGGCGGAACCGACCAGGAGAGACATGTGGTAATCCCGTGCCGGGTCGGCGAACTGGTCGAGACGGTCCGGTGTGTCGGCGAGTCGCTCCGATCTGTTGTTGTCGCGCTTCCACGTGAGATAGCCGAGGGCGGGTGTGCCGCTCTTGTCGATCAGCAGGACCAGGCCCAGGGTCCGGTCGTGGACGGCGGCGAGGAACCGGGGGGCGAACCCGGCGACCGGCGCCCACACCCGGGTCAGCGCCTGCGTCAGGTCGGCGCCGGGTGGGATCCCCCACGGGTTGTCCGGGAACGGTACGTCCCCGACGCCGCCGCGCAGCAGCAGCCCTACCGCGGTCGAATGGCTGGTGTCGAAATTGCCGCTGATGATCTCCTGGACCAGGTCGAGGCGCCGGCCCGCCAACATCGCCCGTTCAAGCGGTCCTTGACGGGCGTAGTCGTCCCCGGCGGCGCGGAACTCGGCGCGCAGTTCGGCCGTCCGGGCGTCGGAGGCAGGAACTGCCGGTGTACCGTCCCGGGCGAATGCCGCCGTGGTGGGTTCGGGGCCCGTCGCATCGGTGGCATGTGCACCCATGCCCTCGAAGGTGACGCCGGGTGCCCGTTCGGGGAGGTCGCCGAGTTCGGTGATCGGGGTCCGGAACAGGTCGACGAAGCGCAACGCGGGCAGGGTGACGACCACGGTCAGGTCCCGGACCGGGCAGCCGACCAGGCCGAGCACTTCCAGCGTCGCCATTCCCGACAACGGCGACAGGTCGCTCACCCGCGTCTGATGAACGATCAGGCGGTGCAGGCGTAGTCCGGACAGCGGGGCGAGGTCGGACAGCGGGCCGCCGCAGACGGACAGGTCGGACAGGCCCGTCAGGCCGGCCAAGGGCGCAAGGTCGGTGACTTGGGTGTGCTCCAACCGTAGGTCGTGCAACTGCGTGAGCCGGGCAAGCGGAGTGACATCGTGGACCGGAGCGTCGATCGACAGATCATGAAGGGTCCGGACCGGACGCAGTACCGACGCGAGCCCCACCAGGTCGACCGGGAGACTTGAGTGCACCGACAACCACCGCAGGTTCCGTAGCCACCCGAGCGGTGCCAGATCAGCGGGCCGGTGCAGCGTCAGGCTCAACCCGTCGACCGCGTCGAGCGCCTCCTGGGGGATCGGGCCGCTGCCGACACCGGCCTTGGAACGGATGGCCCATTCGACGCTGTGCTCAGGAGGCAGGCTGACCTCGTGGCGTGGCGCCCGCGCGTAGGCGTACCGGGCGGGATTACCCCTCGTGGGGTACGCGTGCTGCTCGCCTGGGGCCAGGTCGGCTCTCCACCGCTCGTAGTCCCGTTCCTCGGCCGCCAGCCGCGCCTGTTCGAGGTGTTGGCGCGCCCGTTCGTGAGGCGAAACGTCCGGCTCGTCAAGCTGCTGGCCGAAGATGGCAGCGTGGAGGCGCTCCTCCGGGTCGGGTTCACGAAACCGAACGCGCTGATCCCGGAGCGCGATCGTACCCGGGTGCCAGAAGGCGGCGTCACCGGCGATGATATGCAGGGCCTCGTCGATCGGTAACGGGGCGAGCTGCCGGTCGAAGCGGTCGAGGGCGGCTCGCATACGTTCCTGCGTCCGGATCTGCGTCTCGTCCCGGTGGGCCAGGTAGGCATCCCACTCGGGCGCCAGATCGGTCTCGGGCGCGTCGACGCGTTCCAGGAAGAAGGTGAACGTCTCCGCTGTGGCGAGCCGCTCGTGTTCCGCGATGATCCGCTTGCGCAGCGACGCGTGGAAGCCGCCGGCGGCATCCGCGGCGCCCAGCACTTCTGCCAAGGGGGTCCCGGCGATGCGAACTTGGCCGGCGTGCAGGTCCAGCGGCATCGGCCTGCCGAACACGGTGACTTCGACCCGCACCTGGTCGCCGATATGGGAGATGAGGACCCCCGGCACACCCGCAAACGGGCCGTCGGTCACTTCGACCTCCATCTCGTCCATGGCGGGCTCGTCCTTCCGAATGTCGAGTAGGTGGTGAGCGATGATCGATGTTGTACCACCCGACACGGACAGTCCCCGGTGCGGCGACATTCGGCAGCGTCACCGAGGACGAGGCGGTGCAGGAGACCTGGCTGCGCTATGAACTCTCCCGACGGCCCGCGTCCGGGTGGCGATTCGTCGAGGGGCGGGTGCAGACGATCCGTGTGGTGATCGACCCGACAGGCTCGGGTACATGGGCCCGTTGGCGGGACGGGCGGGAGGTGCTGCGCGAAGCGCGGCAGGCGGGCCGGGACCAGGGTTGAGCGTAAGGACGGCCGGGACCCGGACCGACCGTACGGCCGACCGCGCCCCGTCCCCGCCGAATCGGTGCCCCGGTGGTCGGGCCCGCCCCCGTAGCCGGGGCCCGCTCCCGCGCGCCCGCCACGTCACGTGTACGCGTACGCGCGCGCCTTCGCGTGCGCGGGTCCGCGCGTCGGTCGTCCCGCGCCGCTCAGACGATGTCGTCCAGCGGCCGCAGTTCGTCCGCGTACGACACCGACGTGCGCCGCAGGATTCCGGTGCGGCTGACGGCGTACTGGCCCATCCGCCACAGCGGCGGCGAGTACGCGTGGATCGACACGCTTCCGGCGTCCCGGCCGGTGAGCCGGGGGATGTGGTCGGGGCCGAAGCAGTAGACCTGGCCGGCCGGGACCGGGGTGGCCAGACTCGGCATGCCCACCGCGAGGTTGTGCTCGACCAGGGTGCCCTGGGTGACGGCGACGGCGCCGGAGGATATGTCGTGGTCGTGCCAGCCGGTGTCGTTGCTCGGGGTCCAGCACAGCACCCATACGTCCACGTGGGCGTCGCGGTGCAGCGAGACGTAGTGGCGCCGGTCGTCGGCGAAGAGCACGTGGCGGCGCCAGAGCGAGGGGTCCGCGGCGACGGCGCAGGCGAGTTCGAGCAGTTCGTGCTTGTCGAGGTCGCGTCCGGGCAGCGTGTCGAGGGTGAGCGAGGACGACACGCCGAGCCAGGGCTCGGCGCGCTGTACCGGAGCGGTGTCATGGTCCTCGGGCGACGGCAGGGACGACGGCGGAGCGGTCACGGGCTGATCCCTTCGAGTAGGTGGAGCGGAGTGCCGACGCGGACGGCGAACTGCGCCGCCGCGCCCAGACGGGGGTCGGTCGGGGTCGCGTACGGGCGGTCGCTGCCCAGCACGAGGGCGTCGATGCCCAACACGCGGACCACGGCGTCCAGCGCCTGCCGGCCGTAGGAGGAGGTGTCCACGAACACGCCCGGGTCGAGCCGCAGCGGGCCGCCGCCGCGCATCGCCGCCCGCTCGTGGTGGACCGGGGCGAGCCCGGCCGCGGCGGCGAAGCAGATCCGCAGCCGCGGCAGCAGGGCGCGCCCGGCGGTGTGCCAGGCCCACCACGCCGCCTGGAGCTGGCCGGTGTAGCCGACCACGGCCGGCCACCAGGCGGGCAGTTGCGCGGCCGACGGCGGCTCGGGCCCCGGGTGGACCAGCACGGGTTTGCCCGCCGCCTCGGCCACCGCGAGCACCGGCGCGAGCCGTTCCAGCGCCTGGGGCGTGGCCATCGCGACCGCCGGCACCTGGAGCCCGACCAGCCCGCGGGCCGCGGTGGCCCGGCCGCCGGGGGTACCGGGGGTGCCGGACATGCCTGCCGCGGTGGCCCGGCGATCGGATGTGCCCGCCGCGGTGGACGTGCCGGACGCACCGGAAGTGCCGCGCGGCGCCGCATCCTTGAGGAGCATGGCCAGCGACTCCGGGTCGGGCGCGGTCAGTTGGGCCGACGCCCACCCCTCGAACGGCGCCGGCAGCGCGAGAACGCCCGCGTGCCAGGCGTCCAGCAGCGGGGCCGCCTCGTCGGGCGGCAGCAGTTCGATGCCCAGCGGGCTGGACAGGGACACGGCGATGCGGCGCAGATCCGGATCGAGGCGGGCCCGTAGCGCCGGGTCGTGGTCCTCGGGCCGCACCTCGTAGGGCGGCTCACCGGACAGGTGCAGGGTCCAGCCGTCGAGACGCGGCGGCCGGGTCCGGGCGCGCAGCCGCTCGACGAAAGCGGCGGGCCACAGGTGCTGGTGGACATCGGTGGGGACAGCGGGGGCGGTGGGGCCGTCGGTAGTGCGACCGTAGTCGGACATACCCTCCTCACCTGTACTGATGCGCTTCAGTTAAGCGCTTCAGTGA
>NZ_JACEGK010000432.1:0-6897 GCF_056859195.1 Streptomyces sp. NH27 | reverse complement strand
GTCTCGAACCGCTGCGTGGAGTTCGAGCACCACGATCTCGTTGCGGCCCTGACGCAGCGCCGGCCCGGGGACGTAGAGGCTGCGCTGCGGGCCCCGGGACCAGAAGCGGCCGAGCGCGAAGCCGTTCACCCAGGCGCAGCCCTTGGTCCAGCCGGCCAGTTCGAGGTAGGTGTCGGCGGGCTCGGCCAGGTCGAACTCGCCGCGGTAGAAGGTCGGTCCGACCGCCGGGCGCGGGCCGGCGTCCTCGAAGACGAGGCCGGACAGGTCGTCCAGCGGCAGGGACCGGCTGGACCAGGCCGTCAGCGGGGCGCCGTTGGCGGTGACGGGCCCGAGCAGGCCCTTGCGGTCGTGGACGGCCTGGCCGTAGTTGACCCGGCCCTGGTTCTCGACCAGCAGCGACAGCCGCGCGCCGCCCTCGGGCACGGTGAACGCCAGGGAGTGCTCGTGGTTCTCGCGTTCCAGGACGCCGGTCGGTTGGCCGTCGAGGAAGACCTGGGCGCGGTCGCGGACGCCCGGCGCGTGCAGCAGGACCGGGCCGGGCGTGTCCAACCGGGTCTGGTAGAGCACGAATCCGAGACCGTTTCCCGCGCCGTTTCCGGCCGCCAACTCTTCCATGGTCAGCGGACGGTCGCCGGGAATCGCGGTGCCCAGGGCGGGCAGCTGGGTGAACAGCGGTGCGCGCTGGGGGAGTCGGACGCCGAGCTGGTTGAGCTTCTTCGAGGGTTCGGGCAGCGGTGCGTCGGGGACCGGTGCGTACCTGGCGATGACCTCGCGGAAGGCCGCGTACTTCGGCGTCGGGTCGCCGGCCTCGTCCAGCGGCGCGTCGTAGTCGTAGGAGGTGATGGTCGGGCGGTAAGTGTGCTTGTCGTTGGCGCCGTTGGTGAAGCCGAAGTTCGTCCCGCCGTGGAACATGTACAGGTTGACGCTCGCCCCGGCCGCCAGCAGCCGGTCCAGGTCCGCGGCGGCGCTCTCCGCCGGCCTGGCCGCGTGTACGCCGCCCCAGCGGTCGAACCAGCCGTTCCAGAACTCCGTGCACATCAGCGGCCCTTCCGGCTGGTGCGCGCGCAACTGGGCGAGGTTCTCCGCCACCCGGCTGCCGAAGTTCGCGGTCGCGAGCACCCCGGGCACCGAACCGCGGGCGAGGTCGCCGGGCTGGTCGCAGGTGAACAACGGCACGTCCACGCCGTGTTGCCGCAACATCTCCGCCAGGCGCCGCAGATACGGCTGGTCGTCACCGTAGGCGCCGAACTCGTTCTCCAACTGCACCGCGAGTACCGGCCCGCCCCGGGTGCCCAGATACGGGGCCACCCGCGGCAGCAGTGCGGCGAAGAACCGCTCGACCGCGTCGAGAAAGTGCGGATCGGTGCTGCGCAGCCGTATGTCCGGGTCCGCCAGCAGCCAGCCCGGCAGCCCGCCGCCCTCCCATTCGCCGCAGATGTACGGGCCCGGGCGCAGCAGGACGTGCAGGCCCTCGTCGCGGGCCAGGCGCAAGAAGCGCTCCAGGTCCAGGTCGCCGTCGGCCCGGAACTCGCCCGGCCGCGGCTCGTGGAGGTTCCACGGCACGTAGGTGTCCACGGTGTTGAGGCCGAGCAGCCGGGCCTTGCGCAGGCGGTCCCGCCACTGGCCCGGGTGCACACGGAAGTAGTGCAGGGCCCCGGAGATGATGCGGAAGGGCTCGCCGTCGAGACGGAACCCTTCCCGGTCTATCCGCAGTACGGGCATGGCGTCCAGGTCCTCCGCCTTGGTCGTTCGAAGATCGATGGTCGCATGATCGATGTTTGCGTAACCATTCGCCTGACATGAGTCTGACCAGCGGGGAGTGTCGTGTCAAGGCTCCTGCCGGCGGGCGTGGGTGGCAGCCCACGGGCGCGCGGGGTTCTTCGGGCCGGCCCGTGACGAGCCGGCGCGCTCAGCGAGGAGCGGTACCGGGCGGCGCCGTGCTGCTGCGGACGACCAGCCGGGTCGGCACCAGGTCGGTGCCGTGCTGCGCCTCGTTGTTGCGGATCTGCCGGAGCACGGTCGCCACGCAGCGGCGGCCGACCTCGGCGAAGTCCTGGTGGACGGTGGTCAGCGGCGGCAGGTAGGACGCGGCCTCCGCGATGTCGTCGAAGCCGACGACGCTCACGTCCGCCGGCACCCGCCGGCCCGCCTCGTGCAGCGCCCGCAAAACGCCCAGCGCCATCTGGTCGTTGGCCACGAACACCGCCGTGCACCCCGGGTCCGCCGCGAGTTCGCGCCCGGCCCGGTATCCCGACTCCGCCGACCAGTCGCCGCGCAGGACCTCCGGCTCGGTCCGGCCCGCCGCGGCCAACACCGCGCGCCAGCCGGCGACGCGGCGCTCCGCGGCGAACGACTCCTCCGGCCCGGCCACGTGCCACACCGTGGCGTGACCCAGGTCGAGCAGATGCCGTACGGCCGCCTCGGCGCCGCCCGCCTGGTCGGTGTCGACCACGCTGTAGCGGTCGCCGGCGTTGGAATCGACCACGACCACCTGTGCGTGGGGTGGCAGCGTCACGGTGGCCGTGTCCAGCAGATGCACTTCCATGATGATCACGATGCCGTCCACGGCGAGTTCGCCGAGCCGGGTGAACGCCCCGCGTACCTCGTCCTGCGTCGGCACGGTCACCGGCAGCAAAGTGGTGGCGTAGCCCTCCTCGGCGGCCGACGTCGCGACCGCCTCCAGGGTGCGCATGTTGCCGGTGGTCGACATGTTGAACAGGATGACGCCCAGCGTGCGGAACTCGCCGCGCTTGAGTGCGCGAGCCGCGCTGTTCGGCCGGTAGCCGAGTTCCTTCATGGCCGCGAGCACCTGTTGCCGGGTGGAGTCCACCACTCCCGGGAAGCCGTTCGAGACCCGGGAGACCGTCTGGGCCGACACCCCGGCGAGCTTCGCGACATCGCCCATGGACGCGCCGCGCCTTCGCCGGGCATCTTCCGCGGCCGGTTCGGCGGCCGGCTTCTTGCGGGACACGCCTGTCGCCCGGGACTGATCAGGGGCGCCGCGCCGGGACCGCCCGGCCTTCGTGCTGTCGCTCACCGCGGTCGAACACCTCGCTGCCGCGGCCGCCGGGGTGCGGCAGCCGCGCTGGTCGTCATCCTCGGACGCCCCGGCCCGGTCCGGCGAGCGGCAAGGGACGGCGCTGTGTGATCGCGCAATCATACGGTCCGCACGCGGACTTGGCCCGGCATCGCCCGCCGGACACGTCGGGCGCGGGGCACCTGACGACGGCCACGCCGCAAGCGCCGAGCGGCGGGGCCCCACGCACCGGGCCCCGCCGCTCGGCTCCGTACAAGGCGTCAGCCGATGCTGAAGCCCTGCTGCTTGCCGTAGGAGACGGACTTGTCCTGCCACGCCTTGAGCCCGTCGGTCAGCGAGGTGGAGGACACGTACGCCTTGCCGACGGTGTCGTTGAAGATCGAGTTCGCGTAGACCTGGTACGGCAGGTACGACCAGCCGGGCAGCACGTTCTTCGCGGACTGCGAGAAGATCTTGTTGGCCTGCTGCCCGCCGAAGTACGGGAACTTCGTGTCGAGGAACGCCTGCGAGTCCAGATCCGCGGTGGTCGCGGGGAACGCGCCGCCCTTGATCCGGGCCTGCACACCGGCACCCTGGTTCGCGTACTGCAGGAAGGCGTACGCGAGGGCCTGGTTGCTGCCGGCCTTGGTGACCGCGAGCGAGCTGCCGCCGTTCTCGGCGCTGGCGTTCTGCCCGGCCTGCCACTGCGGCAGCGGCGCCGCCCGCCAGTCACCGGACGCCGAGGCCACGCCGGAACTGAAGTTGGCGGGCATCCACGCGCCGGTCGCCAGCGTGGCGATGGTCCCGTTGGCCAGGCCCTTGTACCACTGGTCGCTCCAGCCGACGACCGGCGACAGCAGGTGCTCGGAGACCAACTGCTGCCACACCTTCGTGTACGCCGCGGTGCCCGCGTCGCCGCCGAAGTCGACCGAGACCTTGGTGCCGTCGACCTTGTACGGCTTGCCGCCGGCCTGCCAGATCAGGCTGGTGGCCATGCCCGCGTCACCGGTGTCGCTGGTGATGTACGCCTTGGGGTCGGCCTTGTGGAGTTTGCGGGCGTCGTCGAGGTACTGGTCCCAGCTGGTGGGGACCGGCAGCTTGTACTTGTCGAAGACCTTCTTGTTGTAGAACAGCGCCATCGGACCGGAGTCCATCGGCAGGCCGTAGATGCCGCCGTTGATGTTCACGGAGTTCCACGGGCCCGGGGAATAGGTCTTGGCCAGGTCCTTGGCCCCGTAGGCACTCAGGTCGGCGACGGACTTGCCGAGCGCGAACTGGCTGAGCGCGTAGTACTCGATCTGCGCGACGTCGGGCACGCCCTTGCCCGCCTGGACGGCGTTCTGCAGCGCCGTGTACTGGGTGTTGCCGGTGCCGGCGTTCACCAACTTGATGTGCACCTTGGGGTACTTGGCCTGGAAGTCGGTGACCACCTGCTTGAGGGTGGGCTCCCAGGCCCACACCGTGAGGGTGCCGCCCTTGGCCAGGGCCGACTTGACCGCGCCCGCGCCGGAGTCGCCGCCCTTCGACCCGGAGTCGCCGGAGGACCCGCATGCGGTGAGCCCCAGTGCGCCGGCGGCGAGGAGCGCGACCGCGGGCGCCCAGCGGCGAAGTGGTGTGTTCGTCATCTCATTTCACTCCGTTTGTACGTGATGTCCCGGAACGGGGGAGCGGGGGGAGCCAGGGGAAAACAGGGAGGGCGCTGCGGTTCGGGAGAGCGCCGGCGGTCACTCCTTCACGCTTCCGGCGGCCAGTCCGGACTGCCAGTAGCGCTGTAGCAGGAGGAAGGCCGCGATGAGCGGGACGATGGTCAGCAGTGACCCGGTGATGACCAGGTTGAACACCGGCTGGCCGCCGGCCGTGGCCGCCTGTGCGTTCCAGGAGTTCAGGCCGATGGTCAGCGGGTACCAGTCCGGGTTCTTGATCATGATCAGCGGCAGGAAGTAGTTGTTCCAGGTCGCGACCGTGGTGAAGAGCAGCACCGTGACGATGCCGGGAGCCAGCAGCGGCAGGCTGATCCGGAAGAAGGTGCGCAACTCTCCGGAGCCGTCCATCCGGGCGGCTTCCAGCAGTTCGTCGGGGATCGCCTCGGCGGCGAACACCCACATCAGGTAGAGGCCGAAGGGCGAGATCAGCGACGGGATGATCACGGCCCACGGGGTGTCGGTCAGCCCCATCTTGCTGAACATCAGGAACGTCGGCACCGCCAGCGCCGCGCTCGGCACCGCGACCGCACCGATCACCACGGCGAACACCGCCCGCCGCCCGGCGAAGTCGAACTTCGCCAGCCCGTAGCCGCCGAGCACCGCCAGGAACGTCGCGCCGCCGGCCCCGAGCACCACGTACAGCAGGGTGTTGAGCAGCCACCGGACGAAGATGTGGTCGTTGTAGGTGAACGTCTCCCGGATGTTGTCCCACAGCGCGAAGCGGCCGCTGAACCACAGGCCGAAGGAGTCGAGCAGCTTCGGCTGGGTCTTGCACGCGTTGATGACCAGCCAGACCAGCGGCACCAGGGAGTACAGCACCACGATCGCGGTCAGCACGGTCAGCAGCACGCTGCGCCGCGGCTTCCCGGGGGCGTGGCGACGGGAGGAGCGGAACGTGCGCGGCAGCGGGCGGGTCCTGGTCCGCGGCGCGGGTTCCGTGCCCGGCACGGCGGTGTCGGCGGCCATCGCTCACGCCTCCTTTCGCATGCCGCGCAGCTGCACGACGTAGGCGACGATCATCGTGACGACTCCCATGACGATCGCGACCGTCGCGGCGTAGTTGTGCTGCTGGCCGGAGAAGGACAGCGAGTAGGTGTACAGGTTCGGGGTGAAGTACGTGGTGATGGCGTTGGGCGCCAGGCTCTTGAGGATGCTCGGCTCGTTGAAGAGCTGGAAGCTGCCGATGACCGAGAAGATCGTGGCGATGACCAGTGCGCCGCGGATCGCCGGGATCTTGATCGACCGGATCACCCGCCACTGGCCCGCGCCGTCGATCTCGGCGGCCTCGTAGAGCGACTCCGGGATGACCCGCAGCGCGGCGTAGAAGATCAGCATGTTGTAGCCGACGAACTCCCACGTGACGATGTTGCCGATGCTGGCCAGCACCCAGCCGGGGGAGAGCGGGTCGGGGATCGACGTGTGCAGGTGCTCGTTGATGCTCGCGACCAGGCCGAACTCCTTGCCGTACATGAAGCCCCACATCAAGGTGGCGACCACCGCGGGCACCGCGTACGGCAGGAAGATCGAGATCCGGAAGAAGCTCCGCCCGTACAGGCGCCCGCTGTCCAGTGCCAGCGCGACCAGCAGGGCGATGCCGAGCATGATCGGCACCTGGACGACGAGGAAGAGCCCGACGCGGGACAGGCCCGACCAGAACTCGTGGTCCTGGAACGCCTGTTTGTAGTTGTCGAGGCCGACGAAGTGGTTGCCGCCGATCAACTGGTCCCGGAAGAGGCTCAGATGGATCGAGTAGACGATCGGCGCCAGAAACACGAGGACGAAGACCGCCAGGAACGGGGCGACGAAGCCCCAGCCGGCCAATCGCCGCCTACCGACGCGCCCCCTGCCGCGGTGCCCCCGCCCGGTGGCGGGCCGACCCGCGGCCGATGGAGGCGAGAGGACCGCCATGGCTCATCCCTTCGCTCGGCGTCACAGCCACGCCACGGGTTTGCGGCGAGGCGATGGTTACGTAACCATCAGCAGTGGCCAACCGCTCCTGTTTACGTAAACATTGGATTACCGTGATGCTGGCATCGCAGGTCGGCAACGTCAAGGTCTGAGTCGTGGTTGTGGAGGGAACGTGATCGAGGACGGGCAGGGTCCGCCGATGGTGGCGGGGGATGACGGCGAGTTGTCCGCGGCGGCGGGAGGGGGTGACGAGCTGTCCGGGGTAGCGGG
>NZ_JACEGK010000431.1:0-6899 GCF_056859195.1 Streptomyces sp. NH27 | reverse complement strand
GCCCGCTCGGCGGCGGGGCGCTCCACCGTCACCAGGCCGAATTCGGCGGCGACGAAGAAGCCGTTGGCGAGGATCAGAACGAATGCTGCTGCGAGCAGCAGCAACGGGGTGCTCATGAGGCCGCCGCCCCACGTTTCCGGTGGGAGTTCCGGGTGGGAGGGGCGGCGCAAGTACTACCGGACGGTTCGTCCATCGGGGTGTGAGTGTCACTCCTCGGGTGGGCGCTGCGCTGGGCTGCGCCGGGATGGGCTGCGCGCGGTGGGCGCGCTTGATGAACCAGGGTAGTCATTGCGGGCGCGCCCGCGAAGTGACGGTGCCCACCCGACGGAAGCTAGTGCCCCCTTCCGCGGGCGGCGCTGCCCTTACGGGCAGGCGGGACAGGGGCACCGCGGCCTGCAACGCTGCCCTGGCTACACGGGACGTGCTTCGCCGAGCGCTTCGACCAGCTCACGCAGCCTCCGGGCGTCGCGCACCGCCCGCGCGGGGGCGATCCCGGGCTGGATCCCCATGACCGCCAGCGTCGTACCGTCGGCGAGGTCGAGCCGGACCCAGGCGTCGCCGTGCCCGAGATTGACCCCGAGCACCTCGGCCCAGGCCAGGCGCCGCCGCACCGTGAGGTTCACCACGGTGAGCCCGTCGGTGTCGGCGACGGCCTTGGGCCGGCTCAGCAGGGTGAGCCCCGCGCCGATCAGGACGGCCGTGCCGACCACGCCGCCGCGCGCGGCGGCGCTCCAGGGCGAGGTGCCGTCGTGCGGCATGAGCAGGGCGACCCCGGTCAGCACGACGACGATCGCCACGGCGAGGGTGAGCAGCACCACACGGGTGACGACCGGCCGGAAGGTCACCGGCAGGTCGTCCGGCGCGGCGGCGACCGTGGGGTGTTCGGCCGGGGCGCCTGGCATCGTCACAGCCGGGCGGCGTGGATGCCGGTGGTGAGGATCGCGCGGGCGCCCAGGTCGTAGAGCTGGTCCATGATGAGCTGGGCCTCGGCGGTGGGCACCATCGCGCGGACCGCGACCCAGCCTTCGTGGTGCAGCGGGGAGACGGTGGGCGATTCGAGCCCGGGGGTCAGCGAGACGGCCTTCTCGACCTGCTCGACGCGGATGTCGTAGTCCATCATCACGTAGCGCCGCGCGACCAGGACGCCCTGCAGCCGGCGCAGGAACTTCCGCACGTCGGCGTCTTCGGGGTCGGCGCCGGTACGGCGGATGACGACGGCCTCGGACTCCATGATCGGCTCGCCGAACGCCTCCAGGCCGGCGCTGCGCAGCGAGGTGCCGGTCTCCACCACGTCGGCGATGACCTGGGCGACGCCGAGCTGGATCGCGGTCTCCACGGCGCCGTCGAGGTGGACGAGCGACGCGGCCACGCCGCTGTCGGCGAGGTGCTTGCCGACCACGCCCTCGTAGGAGGTGGCCACGGTCAGCCCGGCCAGGTCGGCCACGCCGTTCGCGGTGCCGGGCTTGGCGGCGTACCGGAACGTCGAGCGGGCGAAGCCGAGTTGCAGGATCTCCTCGGCGCTCGCCCCGGAGTCCAGCAGCAGGTCGCGGCCGGTGATGCCGATGTCGAGCCGGCCGGAGCTGACGTAGATCGCGATGTCGCGCGGGCGCAGGTAGAAGAACTCGACGTCGTTCACGTTGTCGAACAGGACGAGTTCCTTGGACTCCTTGCGCTGGCGGTACCCGGCCTCATGGAGCATGGCCGCCGCGGGTCCGGAGAGTGCACCCTTGTTCGGTACGGCGATGCGCAGCATGGGGTCGGGTTCCTTTTCTTCGTCGGGTGATGCGGGGACTTGCGGCGGTGCGGGTCTGCGGGAGGCGCAGCTCTGCGGTGGGTGCGCGATGGCGCGCGGTGTACGGAACGTGCGGTGTGCGGGGCGTACGGTGCCGCCCGGCTCACAGATGGGCGTAGACGTCCTCCAGGGAGATCCCGCGCGCCACCATCATCACCTGGACGTGGTAGAGCAACTGCGAGATCTCCTCGGCGGTCGCGTCCGGTCCTTCGTACTCGGCCGCCATCCACACCTCGGCGGCCTCCTCGACCACCTTCTTGCCGATCGCGTGCACGCCCTTCCCGACGAGTTCGGCGGTGCGGGAAGTGCTGGGGTCGCCGGTGGCGGCCTTCTGCCGGAGCTCGCTGAACAGCTCCTCGAATGTCTTGTCAGCCATGGTGGTCCCTAGCGTACGGGGAAGTGCCCGGGGACCACCGCCACGGTTCGGATGCTGGTCACCGCCACGGCTCGGACACCGAACGCAGGATGGCCGCGGTGGCCACCGCGGCGGTCACCGCCTCGTGTCCCTTGTCCTCGTTCGAGCCGGGCAGTCCGGCCCGGTCCAGCGCCTGTTCCTCGTTGTCGCAGGTGAGGATGCCGAAGCCGATCGGTACCCCGGTGTCCACGGTGACCTGGGTGAGGCCGTTGGTGACGCCCTGCGAGACGTACTCGAAGTGCGGGGTGCCACCGCGGATGATCACGCCGAGGGCGACGATCGCGTCGTAGCCGCGGCCGGCCAGTACCTTGGCGACGACGGGCAGTTCGAAGCTGCCCGGCACCCGCAGCAGGGTCGGCTCCTCGATGCCGAGGTCGCGCAGAGCGCGGACCGCCCCGTCCACGAGGCCGTCCATCACCTGGGTGTGCCACTGCGCCGCGATGACGGCGACCCGCAGGTCGCCGCAGTTCTTCACGGTCAGTTCCGGGGCGCCCTTGCCGCTCACTTCTCTCCTCGGGTAGTGCTTCGGTTGGTGCTCGGGACGGCGCTCGGGATGTCGTCGACGACCGTGCCGGGGACATCGTCGGTGGCCTTGCCGGTAACGGTGCCGGGGACGGTCGCCTCGCCGTCGAGCCACGGCAGTTCGTGGCCCATCCGGTCGCGCTTGGTGCGCAGGTACCGTACGTTGTGCTCGCCCGCGGCGACCGGCATCGGCTCGCGGGAGAGCACCTCCAGGCCGTGCCGGACCAGCGCCGCGGACTTCGCCGGGTTGTTGGTCATCAGCCGCAGCGAGCGCACCCCGAGGTCGGTGAGGATGTGCGCGGCGGCGGCGTAGTCGCGGGCGTCGGCGGGCAGGCCGAGTTCGAGGTTGGCGTCGAGCGTGTCGCGGCCGCGCTCCTGGAGTTCGTACGCGCGCAGCTTCGACATCAGGCCGATGCCGCGGCCTTCGTGGCCGCGCAGGTAGAGGACCACTCCGCGGCCGGCGGCGGCGATCTCGCGCAGCGCGGTCTGGAGTTGGGGTCCGCAGTCGCAGCGCAGCGAGCCGAGGACGTCGCCGGTCAGGCACTCGGAGTGCACCCGGACCAGGACGTCGGTGCCGTCGCCGAGGTCGCCGGCGACCAGCGCGACATGCTCGGCGCCGTCGGCGGTGCCGCGGTAGCCGTACGCACGGAACTCGCCGTAGACGGTGGGCAGTTGCGTACTGGCCTCGCGGCGTACCTCGGTCTGCTCGGCACGGCGGTAGGCGATCAGGGCCTCGATGGAGATGATCGCCAGGCCGTGCTTGCGGGCGAAGGGGACCAGGTCGGGGAGCCGGGCCATGGTGCCGTCCTCGCGGGCGATCTCCACGATGGCCGCGGCCGGCCGCAGTCCGGCCAGCCGGGCGAGGTCGACGCCGGCCTCGGTGTGGCCGGCGCGCACCAGCACCCCGCCGGGGCGGGCGGCGAGCGGGAAGACATGGCCGGGCCGGACGAAGTCGTCGGCCCGCGCGGCCGGGTCGACGAGCAGCCGGATGGTGGCGGCGCGGTCGGCGGCGGAGATCCCGGTGGTCACGCCGTGCGCGCCGCTCGCGTCCACGGACACGGTGAACGCGGTGCGCATGGACTCGGTGTTGGACGCCACCATCTGCGGCAGTTCCAGCCGGTCCAGCTCCGACGTCTCCATCGGCACGCAGATCAGCCCGCGGCACTCGCTCATCATGAAGGCGACGATCTCCGGGGTGATCCGCTCGGCGGCCACGATGAGGTCGCCCTCGTTCTCCCGGTTTTCGTCGTCGACGACCACGACGGGGCGGCCCGCGGCGATGTCGGCGATGGCCCGCTCGACCGGGTCGAGCACGAGGTCGTCGAGACCGTCTGAGGCATCGAGACCGTCGGGGTCACCGCTCTTGACGCGGTTCTGCCAGGGGTCGTGCGGTGCGGTCATGGTGGTCATGCCGTCGCTCCTTCCGCGGTGGTGACGGGCTGCCGCGGCTGCGGACCGCCCTGCTCGCCGGCGGTGCGCCGCGTCTGCTGCCACCAGGCGTACATCCCGGCTATCACCAGGACGAAGTAGATGATGTAGACCAGGCCGGAGAACGGAAGTCCGCTGTGGAAGTTCAGCGGCACGCCGACCAGGTCGACGGCCAGCCAGGCGAACCAGAACTCGACCCAGCCGCGGGCCTGCGCGTACATCGCGGCGAGCGTGCCGACGAAGATGTACGCGTCCGGCCAGGGGTTCCAGGACAGCTTCGGGAAGGCGAGGAAGAGCGAGGCGACCGCCACGGTGCCCAGGCCGGTGACCAGCGCCAGGACGGCCCGCTCGCGCCAGGTGGCGAAGCGGATGGCGAGCCGGCCGGTACGGCCGAAGCTGCCGCGCCGCCACTGGTACCAGCCCCACACGGCGACGGTGATCACCACGAACTGCTTGCCGACTCCGCCGCCGAGGTGGGCGCCCCAGAACGCGGCCACCAGCACCACGCCGGAGAGCAGTTGGACCGGCCAGGTCAGCATGGCCCGCCGCCAGCCGAGCGCGAGCGCGGCCAGGCCGAGCAGGTTGCCGATCATGTCGGACCACACCACGTGCTGGTCGAACGCGGTGAACGCCTGGCTGTTCAGCCAGTGCACGATGCTCACCGGCCGGCCTCCGCCCGCCGGTCGTCGTCACGGTCACCCTCGCTGACGCTGACACCGGCACCGGCACCGGCACCGGCACCGGCACCGAGCATCCGCTCGACGTACTTGGCGATGACGTCCACTTCGAGGTTGACCGGGTCGCCGGGCTGCTTGATGCCGAGCGTGGTCAGCGCGAGGGTGGTCGGAATGAGGCTGACGGTGAAGAAGTCCGGCTCGGCGTCGACCACGGTCAGGCTGATCCCGTCGACGGTGATGGATCCCTTCTCGACCACGTAGCGGGCGAGTTCGGCGGGCAGCGCGATCTTGACGATCTCCCAGTGCTCGCCGGGCACCCGCTCCAGCACCGTGCCGGTGCCGTCCACGTGGCCCTGCACGAGGTGGCCGCCGAGCCGGCCGCCGAGCGCCATCGGCCGCTCCAGGTTGACCCGGGAGCCGGGGGCGAGCGCGCCGAGGCTGGACCGTTTGAGCGTCTCGGCCATCACGTCGGCGGTGAAGGCGCCGTCGGGCAGGTCCACGACGGTCAGGCAGACCCCGTTGACGGCGATCGAATCGCCATGTTTCGCGCCTTCGGTGACGACGGGTCCGCTTACGGTGAAGCGGGAGGCGTCGCCCAGGTCCTCGACGGCGGTGATCCGGCCCAGCTCTTCCACGATTCCGGTGAACACGTCAGCTCTCCTGGTGTGCGGTGGGGACGTCGGCGGGCGTGGCGGCGGTGGCAGCGGGCACGGCGGTGACGCGCAGGTCGGGTCCGAGACGGTCGACGCCGGTCACGTCGAGCCGCAACGCCTGCGCGATGGTAGTGATTCCCCCGCCGTCGAGCGCGGCGGGGCCGGCACCGAGCAGCGCCGGGGCGAGGTAGGCGGTGACGGTGTCGACACTTCCGGCGGCCACGAACGCCCCCGCGAGCGTCGGCCCTCCGTCGAGCAGCACCGAGCGGACCCCGCGGGCGAGCAGTTCGGCGAGCAGCGCGGCCACGGCGATGCCGCGGCCCTGCGGCGCGTACGGCAGCCGGACCACGTCCACGCCGGTCAGGTGGGCGGTGTCGGCGTCCTTGCCGACGGCGATCAGGGTGGGCGCGGCGTCGTCCAGCACCCGGGCGCCCGCGGTCGTACGGGCCCGGGTGTCGACCACCACCCGCAGCGGCTGGGTGGCGCCGTCGATGCCGCGTACGGCCAGGTGCGGGTCGTCCGCGGTCAGGGTGCCCGAGCCGACCACGACGGCGTCCGCCTCGGCGCGCAGCCGATGCACGTCGGCGCGGGCCTCGGGCGAGGTGATCCAGCGGCTGGAGCCGTCGGCGGCGGCGATCCGGCCGTCGAGGGTGGCGGCGTACTTCCACCGGACGTAGGGGCGGCCCTTGCGTACGGAGGTGAGCCAGGCCGCGTTGACCGCGGCGGCCTCCTCGCGGAGCAGGCCGCCGGCCACGTCGACGCCCGCCGCGCGCAGCGTCTGCGCGCCGCCGGACGCCACCGGGCCGGGGTCGGCCACCGCATACACCACCCGGGCGATACCGGCCTCGATCAGCGCCTTCGCGCACGGGCCGGTGCGGCCGGTGTGGTTGCACGGTTCCAGGGTGACCAGGGCGGTGCCGCCGCGAGCCCGCTCGCCGGCGGCGATCAGCGCGTGCACCTCGGCGTGCGGTCCGCCGGCCCGCTGGTGCCAGCCCTCCCCCGCGACCTGTCCGGCCGCGTCGAGGATCACACAGCCCACCACGGGGTTCGGCGCGGTCGCGCCGAGCGCACGCGCGGACAGCACGACGGCGCGACGCATCGCGTCGGTTTCTGCACTGGTGGCCACCGGGTCCTCCTGCCTCATCAGGCACGGACTCCGGGGCGAGGGAAACTGACGGACTCCACTCGCCGGAACGACCGACCACGCATACGCCGATCCGCGCCTGCGCACGGACCCGCTTCTACGGCGGCCTTCCCGAGTGAACGCCCGCCGCGCACTGCCTCCCATCCGGACTATCACCGTCGGTCCAGGAATTACACCTGGTCAACCGGCCACTGGCTGCGGCCGGGTCGCGGACTATAACCGCCGGTTCGGAATTACACCGACCCCGGAGTGCGCGAAACGTCACTAC
>NZ_JACEGK010000430.1:0-6924 GCF_056859195.1 Streptomyces sp. NH27 | reverse complement strand
CCCACGGGGCTCGGTCATCGCCGAGCGCAGCGCAGCAGAGCGCTACGCGTCGCCGCCGGCCGCGCCCGGGTGCGCCGCGGAGGCGTCCAGCAGCTGGTAGCGGTCCACGGCCTGCTTGAGCGCCGAGCGGTCGATCTTCCCGTCGGCGGCCAGCTCCGTGAGCACCGCCAGCACGATGGACTGCGCGTCGATGTGGAAGAAACGGCGGGCCGCCCCGCGCGTGTCGGCGAAGCCGAAACCGTCCGCGCCCAGCGAGGTGTACCGGCCGGGCACCCAGCGGGCGATCTGGTCCGGCACCGAGCGCATCCAGTCCGACACGGCCACGAACGGGCCCTGCGCACCGGACAGCTTGCGGGTCACCCACGGCACCCGCTGCTCCTCCTCGGGGTGCAGCAGGTTGTGCTCCTCGACGGTCACGGCCTCGCGGCGCAGCTCGTTCCAGGAGGTGGCCGACCATACGTCGGCGCGGACGTTCCACTCGTCGGCGAGGATGCGCTGCGCCTCGACCGCCCAGGGCACCGCGACGCCGGACGCGAGGATCTGCGCCGGGATCTCGCCCGCGCTGCCCGGCTGGAACCGGTGCACGCCCTTGAGGATGCCCTCGACGTCCACGTCGGCGGGCTCGGCCGGGTGCTGGATCGGCTCGTTGTAGACCGTGAGGTAGTAGAAGACGTCCTCGCCGGGCTTGCCGTCCGCGGTCTCGCCGTACATCCGGCGCAGGCCGTCCTTGACGATGTGCGCGATCTCGAAGCCGTACGCGGGGTCGTAGGCGACACAGGCCGGGTTGGTGGAGGCCAGCAGCTGGGAGTGACCGTCGGCGTGCTGGAGACCTTCACCCGTGAGGGTGGTCCGGCCGGCCGTCGCGCCGAGCACGAAGCCGCGGGCGAGCTGGTCGGCCATCTGCCAGAACTGGTCGCCGGTGCGCTGGAAACCGAACATCGAGTAGAAGACGTAGACCGGGATCAGCGGCTCGCCGTGGGTGGCGTACGCCGAGCCCGCCGCGATCAGCGAGGCGGTGCAGCCGGCCTCGGAGATGCCGTCGTGCAGCATCTGGCCGGTCGGCGACTCCTTGTAGGCGAGCAGCAGTTCGCGGTCGACCGACTCGTACTGCTGGCCGAGCGGGTTGTAGATCTTCGCGCTCGGGAAGAACGCGTCCATGCCGAAGGTGCGGTACTCGTCCGGGGCGATCAGCACGAAGCGCCTGCCGATCTCCTTGTCCCGCATCAGGTCCTTCAGGATGCGGACGAACGCCATGGTGGTGGCGATCGACTGCTGGCCGGAGCCCTTCTTCGCGGCCGCGTACGCCTTGTCGTCGGGCAGCGGCAGCGGCTTGGCGCGGACGATCCGGGTCGGCACGTAGCCACCGCACGCCTTGCGGTGGTCGTGCATGTACTGGATCTCCTCGGAGTCCCGGCCCGGGTGGTAGTACGGCGGGTAGCCCTCGTCGAGCCGCTGGTCGGTGATCGGCAGGTGCAGCCGGTCCCGGAACCGCTTGAGGTCGTCGACGGTGAGCTTCTTCATCTGGTGGGTCGCGTTGCGGCCCTCGAAGTTCGGGCCCAGCGTCCAGCCCTTGATGGTCTGGGCGAGGATCACGGTCGGCTGGCCCTTGTGCGCCAGCGCCGCGGTGTAGGCGGCGAAGACCTTGCGGTGGTCGTGCCCGCCGCGCCCGAGGTGCAGGATCTGCTCGTCGGTGAGGTCTTCGACCATCTTGCGCAGCCGCTGGTCATCGCCGAAGAAGTGCTCGCGGATGTACGCGCCGGTCTCGGTGGCGTACGTCTGGAACTGGCCGTCCGGGGTGGTGTTCATCTTGTTGACCAGCAGGCCGTCGCGGTCCTGGGCCAGCAGCGGGTCCCAGGAACGGTCCCAGACCAGCTTGATGACGTTCCAGCCGGCGCCGCGGAACTGCGACTCCAGCTCCTGGATGATCTTGCCGTTGCCGCGCACCGGGCCGTCGAGCCGCTGGAGGTTGCAGTTGACCACGAAGGTCAGGTTGTCCAGGCCCTCGCGGGCGGCGATGGACAGCTGGCCCAGCGACTCGGGCTCGTCCATCTCGCCGTCGCCGAGGAACGCCCACACGTGCGACTTGGAGGTGTCGGCGATGCCGCGCGCCTCCATGTAGCGGTTCATCCGGGCCTGGTAGATCGCGCTCAGTGGGCCCAGGCCCATGGACACGGTCGGGAACTCCCAGAAGTCCGGCATCAGCCGCGGGTGCGGGTAGCTGGACAGGCCGTTCGGCGCCTTCGACTTCTCCTGCCGGAACGCGTCGAGCTGCGCCTCGGTGAGCCGGTCGAGCAGGAAGGCGCGGGCGTAGATGCCCGGTGAGGCGTGGCCCTGGAAGAAGACCTGGTCACCGCCGAGGCCGTCGTCCTTGCCGCGGAAGAAGTGGTTGAAGCCCACGTCGTACAGCGACGCCGAGGAGGCGAAGGTCGCGATGTGGCCGCCGACCCCGATGCCGGGGCGCTGGGCGCGCGAGACCATCACCGCGGCGTTCCACCGGGTGGCGTTGAGGATCTTGCGCTCGATCTCCTCGTTGCCGGGGAAGAACGGCTCGTCCTTGGTGGCGATGGTGTTGACGTAGTCGCTGCTGCGCATCTCGGGGACCGCGACGCGCTTCTCGCGGGCCCGCTCGATGAGGCGGAGCATCAGGTAGCGGGCGCGTTCCCGGCCCCGCTCGTCGATGGCCGCGTCGAGCGAGTCGAGCCATTCCGCCGTCTCCTCGGGATCGAAATCCGGGACCTGGCTGGGAAGGCCGCCAATGATGATCGGGTTGCGATCTGATCCGGAAGCCACGCTGTTCCTTCGCTCACTAGGACTGCTACGGGATGTTTCTGGATGTGATGGAGTGGCCGCCGACGGCGGCGCGCACCGCGTCCATCGTGTACCGCAGCCGTTCGATACGTCATCTCTACCGGTCGGTAACTCCAGGTGGGCGGCCAAATCCGAACTCTACGCCCAGTCGGACGTACGACCGACTCGCGGTGCCAACACTCTGCAAAACGGGCAACCCCGGCAGATACTCGTGATCTGCGTCACCATGGGAGAGTGCGCGTGGCGGCGGCGAAGCGGGGAACTTGCCATGAAGACGGTCGAATCGTCACAGTTTCGGCGGTCTCGTACGGCGGGTACTTGCGCGATCCGCCCAGCCCGTGTGGACTACCGCCAATAAGCTCGCACCGTCGCGGGCACATACAGACCATGAAGACCCGCACGAAATCTGTGCCCATGACAGGAGGCAAAGCGTGAGCGCGACCGCGGACCACGCGGAGGAGCGGACCAACCCGGCGAGCCGGCTTGGTTTCGAGCCCGGACAGGTGGTCCAGGAGCTCGGGTACGACGAGGATTGCGACCAGGAGCTCCGTGAGGGGATCGAAGAGCTCACGGGTGAGGAGCTCGCCGACGAGGAGTACGACGACGTGCCCGACGCCGTCCTGCTGTGGTTCCGCGAGGACGACGGCGACCTCACCGACGCACTTGTCGACGCCACGTCGACGGTCGACCCCGGCGCCCCGATCTGGCTCATGACCCCGAAGACCGGGCGTGACGGCCATGTGGAGCCGAGTGAGATCGGTGAAGCGGCGCAGACTGCCGGCCTGGCTCAGACCAGCAGTGTGAACGCGGCGAAGGATTGGACCGGCAGCCGTCTGGTGACCCCGAAGGCAGCCAAGGCCGGCAAGCGGTAGGCGGCACGGGACCGCGCCGTGGTGGCCCCGCGGTCCGTTCCCGGCTGCCACGCCGTCATGGCCGGTCGCACAGTTCCCCGCGCCCCTGGCCGGCGCACCTCTTCCGCGGCGCGCGGCCACCACAAGGGGCGCGGGGAACCACACGCTCAGCAGGCCACCGGCCGGTGGTCGGGTCCGGTGCGCAACCGTGACGGCTGAGCGGTCCAGCGCAGGGAGACGCACATGCCGATCGACGCGGGCGGACCCGCACCCGATCTCCGGCTGAAGGATCAGCACGGCCGTACCGTCGCCCTGGAGGAGTTCCGGGGCCGTAAGAACGTGCTGCTGATCTTCTTCCCGTTCGCGTTCACCAGTGTGTGCTCGGGCGAACTTCGGGCAATCCAGAATGAATTGGCCTCGTTCCAGAACGAGCACACCCAGGTGCTCGCGGTGTCCTGCGACTCCATGCACGCGCTGCGGGCCTTCGCCGATGCCGAGCGGCTGGACTTCCCGCTGCTGAGCGACTTCTGGCCGCACGGAACGGCTTCCCGCGCCTATGGCGTCTTCGCCGAGGAGAAGGGCTGCGCGCTGCGCGGCACTTTCGTGATCGACCGGCAGGGCCTGGTGCGGTGGACCGTGCTGAACGGCCTGCCGGACGCGCGTGATCTTCACCAGTATGCAAAAGCGTTGTCCGCGCTGTAGCCAATCGGGAACGGGTCACTAAGCTCTGGACGTTGATCCAGCAAGGCCAGAACACAACGACCCATACCGCACCGACGGGCGGGGAAACCGACAGGAGGACTCGTGGGAGTCAGCCTCAGCAAGGGTGGCAACGTCTCGCTGACCAAGGAGGCGCCGAACCTCACGGCGGTCGTCGTCGGTCTGGGCTGGGACGCCCGCATCACCACCGGCAGCGACTTCGACCTCGACGCGAGCGCGCTGCTCACCGACGAGCAGGGCAAGGTCCTTTCCGACCAGCACTTCGTCTTCTTCAACAACCTCAAGAGCCCGGACGGCTCGGTCGAGCACACCGGCGACAACCTCACCGGTGAGGGCGAGGGCGACGACGAGGTGATCAACGTCAGCCTGGCCACCGTGCCGACCGACGTGGCGAAGATCGTCTTCCCGGTGTCCATCTACGACGCCGAGCCGCGCCAGCAGAGCTTCGGCCAGGTGCGCAACGCCTACATCCGCGTGCTCAACGCGGCGGACGGCGCCGAGCTGGCCCGCTACGACCTGACCGAGGACGCCTCCACCGAGACCGCGATGGTCTTCGGCGAGCTCTACCGGCACGGCGCGGAGTGGAAGTTCCGCGCCATCGGCCAGGGTTACGCCTCGGGCCTGCGCGGCATCGCGCAGGACTTCGGCGTCAACGTCTGAGCGCCACCACGCTGCCCACCACCACGTTTGAGGGGGAAAGGACCACGATGGGTGTCACGCTCGCCAAGGGGGGCAACGTCTCCCTGTCCAAGGCCGCGCCGAATCTCACCCAGGTGCAGATCGGCCTCGGCTGGAGGGCCCGTTCGACCACCGGTGCCGAATTCGACCTGGACGCCAGCGCGCTGCTGTGCTCCGGCGGCCGGGTGCTGGGGGACGAGTACTTCGTCTTCTACAACAACCTGAAGAGCCCGGAGGGCTCCGTCGAGCACACCGGCGACGACCTGACCGGCGGCAGCGGTGGTGACGACGAGACGATCCTGGTCGACCTGACGAAGGTGCCGGCCAACGTCGAGAAGGTCGTCTTCCCCGTCTCGATCTACGACGCCGATGCCCGCGTGCAGACCTTCGGCCAGGTCAGCGACGCCTATATCCGCGTGCTCAACCAATCCGACGGCGTCGAGCTGGCCCGTTACGACCTCACCGAGGACGCCTCGACGGAGACCGCGATGATCTTCGGCGAGCTGTACCGCTATGGCGGCGAGTGGAAGTTCCGTGCGGTCGGCCAGGGGTACGCGTCCGGACTGCGCGGTATCGCCCTAGACTTCGGGGTCAACGTTTCGTAAAGCCGCGCGTCGCGCGGGAGACCCTTGGCTCAAGGGATCGCAAGGGATTGGGTGGAAGTACGTGCTCCTCAGAACTTTCGGCTGGTCGTTCGGCATCACTGCCGCCGGCCTGGCCCTGGCCGGCATCCTCTGGGGGGGCAAAGGGCTCGCGATCGTGGCGATCCTGTCCATCCTCGAGATCTCTCTCTCGTTCGACAACGCGGTCATCAACGCGGGCATCGTCCGCAAGCTGAACCCGTTCTGGCAGAAGATCTTCCTGACCATCGGTGTGCTGATCGCGGTCTTCGGTATGCGGTTGGTCTTCCCGATCATCATCGTGGCCGTCACCGCGAAGCTCAGCCCGTGGGAAGCGGTCCGGATCGCGATCGACGACCACGACCGCTACGAGACCCTCGTCTCCAACGCGCACCCGGCGATCGCCGCCTTCGGCGGCATGTTCCTGCTGATGATCTTCCTCGACTTCATCTTCGAGGAGCGCGACATCAACTGGCTGTCCTGGCTGGAGAAGCCGCTGGCCAAGCTCGGCAAGCTGGACATGCTGTCGGTGGCGGTGGCCATGATCGTCCTGGTCATCGCCGGCACCACGGTCGCGGACTCGGTGCCGCTGCACGGCGGTCACGGCACGGTCGACAAGGCCGAGACGGTGCTGCTGGCGGGCATCGCCGGTCTGATCACCTACCTGGTGATCGGCGGCATCTCCGGCTTCTTCGAGGAGCGGCTGGAGGATGACGAGGACGGAGACGAGGACGAGGACGGCGAGGGCCCGAAGACCGTCGAGGAGCCCGCGCTGGGCGCCAAGGTCCCCGCGGCCACCAGCGGCGCCAACGTGGCCCGGACCGTCGGCCTCGCCGGCAAGGCCGCGTTCTTCATGTTCCTGTACCTGGAAGTGATCGACGCGTCGTTCTCCTTCGACGGCGTCATCGGCGCCTTCGCGATCAGCAACGACATCTTCGAGATCGCGCTGGGTCTGGGCATCGGCGCGATGTACATCCGGTCGCTCACCGTCTTCCTGGTCCGCAAGGGCACCCTGGACGACTACGTGTACCTGGAGCACGGCGCGCACTACGCGATCGGCGCGCTGGCGGTCATCCTGCTGGTAACGATCAAGTACGACGTCAGCGAGATCATCACCGGCCTGGTCGGCGTTGTCCTGATCGCGGCGTCCTACTGGTCGTCGGTGGTACGCAACCGCCGTCTCGGGGAAGACTCTGGGCAGTCGGACGACGACAAGGCGGAAGTCTCGTCCGGGGTGTGACCCCGGC
>NZ_JACEGK010000429.1:0-6992 GCF_056859195.1 Streptomyces sp. NH27 | reverse complement strand
GGACCTCACCGTCGAACTCCCCACCCCGGACGGCACGGTCCGGCCGGTGCGCGGCGTGAGCTTCTCGGTGCGGCCCGGCGAGGCCCGCGGGCTCGTCGGTGAGTCGGGCTCGGGCAAGTCGCTCACCGCTCTCGCCATCGCCGACCTGCTCCCGTACGGCGCGCGCGTCTCGCGGCACACCCTGCGCCTGCTCGGAGCCGACCTCGCCGCCCTGACACCCAAGGAGCGGGACCGGCACCTCGCGACGGGCCTGGCGATGATCTTCCAGAACCCGGCCTCCGCGCTCAACCCGTCCCTGCGGATCGCCACCCAGCTCACCGAGGCCCCGCGGGCCCACCGGGGTGCGAGCCGCGCGGGGGCCGCCGCGCAGGCCGCCGACGCCCTGCGCCGGGTCGCCCTGTCCCCGGCACTGCTGCGCTCACGTCCTCACCAGCTCTCCGGCGGCCAACGTCAGCGCGTGATGATCGCCTCCGGGCTGATGGTGCGGCCGGGGCTGATCATCGCCGACGAACCGACCACCGCACTTGACGTCACCGTGCAGCGGCAGATCACCCGGCTGCTCACCGACATCCGGCGGGACACCTCCGCCGCGATCCTTTTCGTCAGCCACGACATCGCGCTCGTGGGCGAGTTCTGCGAACGGGTCCTGGTGATGTATGCGGGCGGCATCGTCGAGGCACTGCCCGCCGACCGCCTCACCGACGGCGCCCGGCACCCCTACACACGGGCCCTGGTCGCCTCGGTGCCGGACCTCACCGTCGACCGCGGCCGGCCGCTGCGGACGATCGAGGGGGCACCGCCCGACCTGCTCGCGCCCGCACCGGGATGTCCGTTCGAACCCCGCTGCACGCGCCGCCGGGACCACTGCGCCGAGCAGGCTCCACGGCTGGAGGACCTCGATGCCGTCCACCGGGTCGCCTGCTGGCATCCTGTACCGCTTGCGGCGATCCCCGAGCAGGTGACCGCGTCATGACCACCCTTCAGGTCACCGACCTCACCGTCCGCCATCCCGGCCCCCGCGTCCGCCCCGCCGCCGTGGACGGTGTCTCGCTGGAGATCCCGTCCGGCACCACGCTCGGCCTCGTGGGCGAGTCCGGCTCGGGGAAGTCCAGTCTGGCCCGCGCGATCGTCGGCCTCGTCCCCGTGGACAGTGGCCGGGTCCTGGTCGACGGCCGGGAGGTCCGCACCCGCACCGTCCGCGACCGGCGCCGGCTCGGCCGCCTCGTCCAGGTCGTCCTCCAGGACCCGGACACCGCGCTGGACCCCCGGATGACGGCCCGTCAGGCGCTCGTCGAAGCCGCCACCGTCTTCCGCCGACTCGACCGGGCCGCCCGCGCCGAGCGCGTCACCGAGCTGCTCGGCCTCGTCGGCCTGGACCCCCGGCTCGCCGACCGCCTGCCGCGGCAACTGTCCGGCGGCCAGCGCCAGCGGGTCTCCCTCGCCCGCGCCCTGGCCGTCGAGCCCGGCCTGCTGATCGCCGACGAGATCACCTCGGCGCTCGACGTCTCGGTACAGGCATCCGTCCTCAACACGATCCGCGACCTCCAGCGACGGCTCGGACTGTCCGTGCTGTTCATCGGCCACAACCTGCCGGCGGTCTGCCACGTCTCCGACGTCGTGGCGGTCATGCGGCACGGCCGGATAGTCGAGACCGCCCCCACCGGGACGATCCTGCGCACTCCACGGCACCCCTACACCCGAACGCTGCTCGCCTCCGTGCCGTCCCTGCGCGCGGCCCCGCCCGAGGAGCGGACGTCATCGCCGGCGGGCACCCTGACGCGGTGTCCGCCGGAGCCCGGGTGATCGGCCCCGGCGGCACCCCGCCATTCACGAACCGATATCGAAAGGAACGAACATGGGAGTTCTTCGAGGTGCACCGATCAGGCCGGAACGGAGCACGACATGACCGTCGCCCTGGACCAGACCCTGTTCCACCAGACCGGTGTCGGCCTGTCCGTACCGTTCTCCATCGCCGGGACCGGGATGCACCTGCCCCCGGAGGTCGTCACCAACCAGGAGCTCACCCGCACCCTGGACACCAGCGACGAATGGATCACCAGCCGCACCGGCATCCGCGAACGCCGCCGGCTGGCACCGCATCTGGCGACCTCCGACATGTGCGTCGCCGCTGCCCACCCGGCCCTCGACGCCGCCGGCATCGAGCCCACCCGACTGGACGCGGTCATCGTCGCCACCTACACCTGGGACCAGCCGATGGTGTCGACCGCGCTGATCGTCAAGGACGCCCTCGGCGCGCACCGCGCCCTGGCTCTGGACGTCACCCAAGCCGCCTGCGCCTCCGGCATCCAGGCCATGCTGATCGCCGCCCACCTCCTGCAGAACCCCTCCATCACCACCGTCCTCCTCCTCGCGGCCGACTGCGCCTCCAGGCTCGCCAACCCCACCGACCGCACCACCGGCGTCTTCTTCGGCGACGCCGCGGCAGCCGTCGTCCTCAGCCGCTCCGAAACCCCCGGAGCGGGCCTGCTCTCCTACAGCCTCGGCTCCCAGCTGTCCTACGGTGTCCAGATCCCCGCCGGAGGCTCCCGGCTGCCCGCCGGCACCGCCACCGTCGCCGCCGGAGACCACTACCTGTCCATGGACGGCCGCGCCGTCTGGAACACGGCGACCACCCGCCTGCCCGAGAGCATCACCAGCGCCGCCCACCGCGCCGGCGTGCCGATCGACCAGGTCAGTCATTTCTTCCTGCACCAGGCCAACCTGAACATCCTCACCGAGACCATGGCGGCGCTGGACGTTCCCCCGGAGCGCGCCCCCGTCACCGTGGACCGGCTGGGCAACACCGGATCGGCCGGGCTGTTCACCGCGCTGCACACCACCGCCACCGCAGGCGCCCTGCGCCCGGGGGACGCCTATGTGCTGGCCGGGATCGGCGCGGGCTTCCAGTGGGGAAGCCTCTGCATGCGGCACGCCTGACGCATCGTCAACTCGTCGCCGTGGTCCTTCCCGAACGGGTGAACTCCCGCCGAACCCGGGCGTTCCCGCCACCGCCCGCACCAGCATGGGCGGCATGACCACCACGCGTTCCCGGGCCGAACGGGCCGCCCAGGCCCGGACCGCCGCACCACAGCTCGCCGCCGAGGGCATCGACGGGGTGGTGTTCGGCTGGGTCGACAACGCCGGGCTCACCCGGGTCAAGTCCGTCCCGCTCGCCCAGCTCGAACACGCAGCCGAGTACGGTGTCGGCGCCGCGCCCTGCTTCGACTTCTCCCTGGTCGACGACTCCTTCGCCCGGACGCCGTCGAGCACCGGCCCGATCGGCGACCTGCGGCTCGTCCCCGACCTCGACCGGCTCACCCCGCTCGCCGCCCAGCCCGGCTGGGCGTGGGCCCCGGCCGACCGCTACACCCAGGGCGGCGCCCCGCACCCCGGCTGCCAGCGCGGCTTCACCCGCCGGGCCGCCGAGGCCGTCGAAGGGCGCGGGATGTCGGTGAAGGCCGGGATCGAGGTCGAGTGGGTGGCGGCCGACGCCGCCGGGACCCCCGCGGCGCCCGGGCCCGGGTACGGCATGACCCGCTTCGTCGAGCACTCCAACTACCTGCGGGAGGTGCTGAACGCCCTCACCCGGCAGGGCCTCGCCGTGCTCCAGCTCCACCCCGAGTACGCCGCCGGGCAGTTCGAGGTCTCCGTCGCCGCCGAGGGACCGGTCGAGGCAGCCGACACCGCGATGCTGGTGCGCCACACCATCCGGGCCGTCTCCGCCCGGCACGGCCTGCGGGTCTCCTACGCGCCCGTCTTCTCCGGGGGCGTGCTCGGCAACGGCGGCCATGTGCACCTCAGCCTCTGGCGGCACGACCGCAACCTCGCACACGGCGGCCCCGGCCGCCACGGGCTGCACCCGGAAGCCGAGCACTTCCTCGCGGGCGTGTTGTCCGAACTGCCGGCCCTGCTCGCCCTCGGCGCGCCCAGCGCCGCTTCCTACCTGCGCCTGGTTCCCTCCCGGTTCGCCGGGGCCTACCGCTGCTGGGGTCTGGAGAACCGTGAGGCGGCGCTGCGCCTGATCACCGGCTCCACCGCCGGGCAGGCCAACGCCGAGTTCAAGTGCTTCGACGCCGCCGCCAACCCGTACCTGGTGATCGGCGGCATGCTGGCCGCGGGCCTCGCGGGGCTCGACGCCGGGCTGCCCCTACCGCCCGAGATCCGCAGCGACCCCGCCACCCTCGGTACCGCCGACCGCCTCCCGACAACCCTGTCCGAGGCGACCGACGCCTACGAGAAGTCCGCGCTCCTGCGCAAGGCCCTCGGCCGCGACCTGTACGAGGCGGTACTCGCCGTACGCCGAGCGGAGGCGGAGCTGTTCGCCACCCGCACGGACGAGGACATCATCGAGGCCACCCGCTGGCGCTACTGACCGGGGGTCACTCCCCGGCCCCGTCCAGCGGCTGCGTCATGTAGACGGCCTCGGTGCCGTAGCCCGCGGGCAGATCGATCTCGGGGCGGACGCGGTAGCCCAGCCTGCTCCACAGCCCCTGCAAGCCGTGCACGGCGACCAGGGACAGGGTCCGGTGGCGCCCGGCCCGACCCGCCTCCTCCAGTCGCCGCTGCATCCGGCGGGCCAGGCCCCGGCCGCGTGACCGCTCGGAGATCACCAGGTCGTGCAGGTGCAGGTTGCCCCGTGCTGCCGTGCCCTCCTCGGCCAGGCTCAGGTCCGGGCAGCGGAAGAGCGGGTACGGCAGTGCCAGCAGGTAACCGCCGAAGCCGCCCGCGTGCTCCAGCACGAAGCAGGTCGAGGGCGAGGCACGGTGCCGGGAGCGCAGGACCTCCTCGCCCTCGGACAGGCCGCTCGCCGCGTAGGCGCGTTCCTCCAACGCGACCACCTCATCCCAATCCTCCTCCCGGAGGAGTCGGATCCGGATGTCGTTCATGCGCCTCCTCCGTCCGGAGCCGGGCTGCCAATGCAGATGTACGGCAGCGGCGCGAAGCCGTTGAACCCCTGGGTGGCGTAGGCGGCGGCGTACGCGCCACAGGAATGGACCCACACCGGCTCGCCGGAGGCGATCGCGCGCGGGACCTGTACCCAGCCGTCCTCCTGGGCGTACGCGTCGTCGCTGTCGCAGGTCGGACCGGCCACCACGGCGTCGACGAACGGCCCGCCAGGGTGGGTCGGGAACTCCAGCCGGTACTGCAACTGGTCCATCTCGTAAAGGCCGTTGAACTTCCCGCAGCTGAGGTAGAGCCAGTCCTCACGGCTGCCGTCGAGTCGATGGCGGGAGGTGAGCCGGGCAACATGGGCACGGATCGCACCGTGGTCGGCGACCAGGTGGCGGCCGGGCTCCAGCAAGAAGTCCGGCGGGGCGGAGTTGACAGCGCGCAGCCGCCCCATGCCTTCGCGGATCACGGTGAACATCTTGTCCAGCGGCGGTTCCAACGGCCGGCCGCGCCGATCGAGGACGCCGAGCGCGGGCAGTCCACCACCGAGGTTGATCCGGTCCGGAACGATGCCGTGCCGGTTGAGCGCCTCCAGTAAGGCGGCCAGCGTCTCGAATGCCTCGACCCAGGCTTCGGCCTTCATCTGCTGGGAGCCGACGTGCACCGACAGACCCGAGGGCACCAGCCCGGCGGCCCGGGCGCCACCGAGTACCCGCAGGGCATCCTCGGGCGAGCAGCCGAACTTGTGGCTCAGGCCCCACAGCGCGCCGTCGCCGGTGGTCGCGATCCGGCAGAACACCCTTGAGCCGGGGGCGTGTTCGGCGATCGCGGCGACGTCCTCCAGGCTGTCGGTCGCGAAGTCGCGCACGCCGAGCCGGTATGCCTCGGCGATATTGCGGTCGGACTTGACGGTGTTGCCGTAGTGGATCAGTTCAGGGGCCACCCCGGTGCGCAGTGCCTGCGCGATCTCCTGCGGGCTGGCCGCGTCGAAGCCGGACCCGAGCCGGGCGAGGTGTTCGAGCACCGCGCCCACCGAGCATGCCTTCATCGCGAAGCGGACCGCGACTCCGGGCAGTTCGGCACACAGGGCGGTGTACTGGCGCCCGATGCCGTCCAGGTCGTAGATGATCGCATCCTCGGCGGCGGCGGCGAGCGCGGCCCGCAGAGCGGATTGGCCATGGCGGCCGGGGGGATCGTACTGGCCGGGGAGGGACACGCTGGACGCGTGCACCGTGGCCGACGCGGTCAGGGTGCTGGGGCCAGTTCTGCCACGACCGGCCGTCCGGCGCGGTTCGGCGATCTGACGCGTGTCGGTGGCCTGATGCCTCACGTGTGAACTCCCCATACGACTGGATGATCGATGCCGAAGACTCGCTGGCACCCATGCGATGAAACGAGGAAGTCCAAAGGTCGGTTATGACATCTGCCCCGAATTCACCCCCGGCCGCACTTCATGTTCCACTGCGTCGTCGAGATCGCGCTCGATCGGACGAAGGAACCCTCCGGTCCCACCAGGTATCGCACGCGTAGTGCATGAACATGCGGAGGACTCTGCCCAGGTCAAGGCGTTGAAGAAGGAGGTCGCAGAGCTCAAGCGGGCGAACGAGATCCTCAAGGCGGCCTCGGCTTTCTTCGCGGCCGAGCTCGACCGGCCACATCTCCGCTCGTGACCTTCACCGACGAGCACCGGGAGCGCTTCGGCGGCGTCGAGCCGATCTGCACCGTGCCGACCGAGCGCGCAACAGCATCGCCCCTTCCACCTACCACGCGGCAAAGGTCCGCCCGCCCTCGGCCCGCACGGTGCGCGATGCAGAACTGAAGGTCCTGGTCCCAGAGGTGTTCGAGGCCAACTACCGCGACTACGGGGCCCGCAAGATCTGGCACCGCCTGCGCCGGCAGGGGCACCAGGTGGCCCGCTGCACGGTCGAGCGGCTGATGCGCTCGGTGATGGGCGGGGGCCTCACGGATACGCGGGGGGGGTTCTACTGCTGCTCGATGACAGCGGTCGTGAAGCGTCAGGTAGGCGAACCCGGCCGCGCTGAGCTCAGCCGGGTCCAGGCGCCCCAGCACGCTGCGCAGGGTCTTCTCGCTCGGTACCCGGT
>NZ_JACEGK010000428.1:0-7027 GCF_056859195.1 Streptomyces sp. NH27 | reverse complement strand
CCCTTACGAAGGAGGGCTCGCCGGTGTAGCCATCGAGCCAAAGGGCGCGCCGGTGTCGAAAGGTGGGGGTACCTCCCAGGCGAAGCGCTGGGGGAGCCCGGAGGCGAGAGGGCGGCAAAAAAGGGGCTGAGCGGGTGCCGACACGTAGGAACGGCTCCCACGTGACGGTTCCCACCACGTAAGTACCGCCCCCCCCGTAGCGGCACCCGGTCCGGAGCGCCGAAAACGTAAGAACCGCCCCACGTAGCCGCGCCTGTGCCGTGTGGCTTGCGTCGTTGTCGGCGCCGTGCGCGAAGATTGGGCGTGATGACTGGGAACCCGCTGGACGACCCGCTGCGCAAGCTCGTCGGTGACCGTACGGCCAAGGTGCTCGACGAGCACCTTGGGCTGCGGACGACGGGGGATCTGCTGCACCACTACCCGCGGCGGTACGCGGAGCGCGGCGAGCTGACCCGGCTGGCCGACCTGCCGATCGACGAGTACGTCACCGTGGTCGCGCAGATCGCGAAGGCGGACAAGCGGACGTACGGCCGCGGGTCCGGGGTGCGGCTGGAGGTCGTGGTGACCGACGGCAGCGGCTCGCTCACCCTGGTCTTCTTCAGCAAGGCCGCGCACGCTCATGCGCACCGGCTGCTCCCGGGCCGCCGTGGGATGTTCTCCGGCAAGGTCTCGGTCTTCAACCGCACCCGGCAACTCGCCCACCCGGACTACCAGTTGCTCGACGCGGACGCGGACGACGGCCCGGACGCGAAGGATGCGGTCGACGCGTTCGCGAACCGGCTGATCCCGCTGTACCCGGCGGTGAAGCAGATCACGTCCTGGCGGATCGCCCAGGCCGTGGACACCGCGATCGACTCGCTGGGCGCGATCGGCTGGGCCGGGGTCGGCGAGCCGCTGCCGGCGGAGCTGCGGGCCGGCCGGGACCTGGTGGCGCTGCCCGAGGCGCTGGAGAAGGTGCACCGGCCGCGCACCAAGCGGGACATCGAGGTGGCCCGGCAGCGGCTGAAGTGGGACGAGGCGTTCGTGCTCCAGGTCGCGCTGGCCAGGCGCCGGGCCGACGAGTCGGCGCTGCCCGCGGTGCCGCGGGTGCCCGGCGAGGACGGGCTGCTGGCGGCGTTCGACCGGCGGCTGCCGTTCACGCTGACCGAGGGCCAACAGACGGTGTCGGCCGAGATCTTCGCGGACCTGGCCACCGACCACCCCCTGCACCGGCTGCTCCAGGGCGAGGTGGGCTCCGGCAAGACGCTGGTGGCGCTGCGGGCGATGCTCGGCGTGGTGGACACCGGCGGCCAGGCGGCGATGCTCGCGCCGACCGAGGTGCTCGCCCAGCAGCACCACCGCTCGATCACCGAGATGATGGGCGACCTGGCGGAGTCCGGCATGCTCGGCGGCTCCGAGCTGGGCACCAAGGTGGTGCTGCTGACCGGCTCGATGGGCGTGGCGGCCCGCAGGCAGGCGCTGCTCGACCTGGTCAGCGGGGACGCCGGCATCGTGATCGGCACCCACGCGCTGATCGAGGACAAGGTGAAGTTCCGCGATCTGGGGCTGGTGGTCGTGGACGAGCAGCACCGCTTCGGGGTGGAGCAGCGCGACGCGCTGCGCGCCAAGGCCGAACAGCCGCCGCACCTGCTGGTGATGACGGCCACCCCCATCCCGCGCACGGTCGCGATGACGGTCTTCGGCGACCTGGAGACCTCGGTGCTCGACCAGTTGCCCGCCGGGCGCTCCCCGATCGCCACCCACGTGGTGCCGGCCGCGGAGAAGCCGCACTTCCTCGCCCGGGCCTGGGAACGGGCCCGCGAGGAGGTCGAGTCGGGCCACCAGGCGTACGTGGTCTGCCCGCGGATCGGCGACGAGGAGGACACGAAGGCGGTCGCGAAGACGACGGCGGGCGGGAGCGGGAAGGCGAGCGGCGAGGGGGCGGCGGGTGCGAGCGGCAAGGCGGCCGCGAAGGGCGCCGCCGACGAGGGCGAGGAGCGCCGCCCGCCGCTGGCCGTGCTCGACGTCGCCGACCAGCTCGCCAAGGGCCCGCTGAGCGGCCTGCGGGTCGAGGTGCTGCACGGCAGGATGGCCCCCGACGCCAAGGACGACGTGATGCGCCGGTTCGCCGCCGGCGACGTCGACGTGCTGGTGGCGACCACCGTCATCGAGGTGGGGGTCAACGTACCGAACGCCACCGCGATGGTGATCATGGACGCCGACCGGTTCGGCGTCTCCCAACTCCACCAGTTGCGCGGCCGGGTCGGTCGCGGCAGCGCCCCCGGGCTGTGCCTGCTGGTCTCCGAGGCACCCGAGGCGAGCCCGGCCAGGACCCGGCTCGACGCGGTCGCCCGCACCCTCGACGGCTTCGAGCTGTCCCGGATCGACCTGGAGCAGCGCCGGGAGGGCGACGTCCTCGGCCAGGCCCAGTCCGGCAGCCGTTCCAGCCTGCGCGTGCTGGCCGTCATCGACGACGAGGAGGTGATCGCGGCGGCCCGTGACGAGGCCACCGCGCTGGTCGCCGCCGACCCCGACCTCGCCGGTCACCCCGATCTGCGCAGCGCGCTGGAGAGCCTGCTCGACGCGGACCGCGAGGAATACCTGGAGAAGGGCTGACGCCCGGAGTGTTCGGCTGCCCGGAACGTTCAACCGCGGCCTCCCGGGCCGCGACTGTCGGGCAGCGCCCTTGCGGGCCTTGTCCGCCGGGCACAGGGCCGGGACGGGGCCGGGACAGGCCGCCGCACCGCCGGGCCGTGGCCGCTCGGACCGCGATCCCCGGGCGGCGCCCGCACGCCCGACGGGTAGGGTCGGAGCTGTGAGCAAGTCATGACCCGCGTGATCGCCGGAGCGGCCGGCGGCCGGCGGCTGGCCGTCCCCCCGGGCAACGGCACCCGCCCCACCTCCGACCGGGCCAAGGAGGCGCTCTTCTCCACCTGGGAGTCGCTGCGCGGCACCCTGGAAGGGGCCAGAGTGCTCGACCTGTACGCGGGTTCGGGCGCGGTCGGCCTGGAGGCGCTGTCCCGGGGCGCCGCACACGTCCTGCTGGTCGAGGCGGACGTTCGCGCCGCCCGGGTGGTCCGGGAGAACGCAGCCGCCCTGAAGCTGCCCGGCGCCGAGGTGCGCCCGGCCCGCGCCGAGAAGGCGGTGGCCGCGCCGCCGTCCGGCCCCCCGTACGACACCGTCTTCCTCGATCCGCCCTACGACGTGCCGGACGACGAGTTGCGGGAGATCCTGCTCACACTCGTGGCCAATGGCTGGTTGACCGCGGACGCACTGGTCACCGTGGAGCGCAGGACGCGCGGCGGTGCCTTCGACTGGCCCGACGGCTTCGCCTCGTTGCGCTCGCGCAAGTACGGCGAGGCGACTCTTTGGTACGGTCGCGCCGCCGAAGTTACCGCCGGGTCATGAAGTCGTGCGCCCGGCAGCGCAGATGCGGGCCCGGCCGGCCCGCACGAGTCCCTGTGAGCCCGCCATGAACCGCAGCACCCGTCCCACCGGTACGGAGAGCGAGGAGCCACACTTGCGCCGCGCAGTCTGTCCGGGGTCCTTCGACCCCATCACCAACGGACACCTCGACATCATCGCCCGCGCCTCCCGGCTGTACGACACCGTCCACGTCGCCGTGATGATCAACAAGGCCAAGCAGGGCCTGTTCGACATCGATCGGCGGATCGCGCTGATCGAGGAGGTCACCGCGGACCTCGGCAACGTCCGGGTGGAGTCCTTCCACGGCCTGCTCGTCGACTTCTGCAAGCAGCGTGAGATCCCCGCCATCGTCAAGGGCCTGCGGGCGGTCAGCGACTTCGACTACGAGTTGCAGATGGCCCAGATGAACATCGGCCTGTCCGGGGTGGAGACGCTTTTCGTGCCCACCAACCCCGCGTACAGCTTCCTGTCCTCCAGCCTCGTCAAGGAAGTCGCCCAATGGGGCGGCGACATCTCCCACTTGGTCCCCCCGCCGGTCCTCGACGCGCTCAACGCCCGGCTCCGGCAGCAGTAGGCTTTGCCGCTGTGGACGTCCAGAAGAAGCTCGATGAGATCACGGCGACCGTCAGCAGTGCCCGGTCCATGCCGATGTCGGCCTCCTGCGTGCTGAACCGGGCCGAGCTGCTCGCGATGCTGGAAGAGGTCGCCGCAGCGCTCCCCGACTCCCTGTCCCAGGCCCAGGAACTCCTCGGCGACCGCGAGCAGATGGTCCAGCAGGCCCGCGCCGAGGCGCAGCGGATCATCGAGTCCGCGCACGCCGAGCGCGGCTCCATGGTCTCGGACACCCAGGTCGCCCGGCAGTCCCAGGACGAGGCCGAGCGGATCACGGCCGAGGCCCGCCGCGAGGCCGACGAGATCCGCGCCGAGGCGGACGACTACGTCGACAGCAAGCTCGCCAACTTCGAGGTCGTCCTCACCAAGACCATCGGCTCGGTCGACCGCGGCCGCGAGAAGCTGCTCGGCCGCGACCCGTACGCCGAGGGCGGCCAGGGCGGCGCGGGCCTCGACGAGGACGACCCGGAGGCCCCCGAGCGCAGCTCCGACCCGGAGACGCTGCGCCGCCGCGCCGACGAGTACGTCGACACCAAGATGCGCGCCTTCGAGGCGGTGCTCAGCAAGACCCTCCAGGCGGTCGGCCGCGGCCGGCTCAAGCTCACCGGCCACAACCCGATCGACGACCTCGCCGCGCAGATGGCCGCCGCCGACGCGGCCGACGGCGGTCCCGAGGTCCACCGGCAGTCCGACGACGAGTTCATGGCCGGCCTCGCCGCGCCGTCCACCGACGGCCAGGCCGACCTGTCGCAGTACGGCTACGCCCCGGCCGCGGCGGGCGCCGCTGCCGCGCAGGCGGCCCAGCCGCAGCAGGCAGAGCCCGGTTACGAGTCCGACCCCGGTTATGAGCCCGACCCCGGTTACGGCTACCCGCAGCTGGGGGTCCCCGCGACGGAGGCAGGGGGTATGTACGCGCAGCAGCCCCAGCAGGACGCCTACCCGCAGGTCCCGCAGCCGCTGCCGCCCCAGCAGGGCCAGCAGGAGTACGCGCAGGCCGGCTACGACCCGTACGGCGGGCAGCAGCAGGGCTACGACTACCCGCAGCTGGGGGTCCCCCCGACGGCGGCAGGGGGATACGACCCGCAGTACCCGCAGCAGCAGCCGCAGATCCCCTACCAGCAGCAGGGCCCGGACTACGGTCAGCAGCAGCCGGGGCAGCAGCCCGGCCAGCAGCCCGCCGCGCTGGACGAGACCAGCTTCTTCGACACCGGGATGATCGACCTCAACCGGCTGCGGGAGCTCGAACAGGGGCTGTGAGCGGCCCGCTGAGCAGGGGCTGAACCGTCCACGACCGCTCTGTTTGGGTCCGGGCGAAGTGTCCAGTATCCTGTTGGCTCCAGCCGTGTCACGCACCGGCGTTTCGGCCTGCCCGTCCTACATGGGCCCCTCACCAGGGGCTCGCGCGGACGCGGCGGTATCGTTGCAGGCCGTACCGATGAAAGCAGGAAGCCCTGAACACCCGCCTTGACCACCGCAACCCCCTCGTGTTCGACACACACGAGCTGGGTCGGCGTCCTGGTGCGATGAAGAAGGTCTCCCGCACGGTCTCCGCGCCCAAGGATCTCGGTATCGCCGAGGTCATCTGGGTACCGGAGGGCACCGACGTCGAGCTGGAGCTCCGCCTGGAGTCGGTCATGGAGGGTGTGCTGGTCACCGGCGCCGTCCATGCGCCGGTGACGGGGGAGTGCACAAGGTGCCTGGAGCCGCTAGAGCGCGAGCTGGACGCGGAATTCCAGGAGATGTTCTCCTACCCCGACGCCGACACCCGGACCGCCCGCAGGGACGAAGCCGGTGACGACGCCGTGGCCTCCGAGGAGGACGACGCGCTGTATCTCGAGGACGACCTGTTCGACCTCGAACCCGTGCTGCGGGACGCGGTGGTGCTCGCACTGCCCATGCAGCCGGTGTGCCGGGAGGACTGCCCGGGCCTGTGCTCCCAGTGCGGAGCGCGGCTCGCTGACGACCCGGACCACCACCACGAGGCGACCGACATCCGTTGGGCCGCCTTGCAGGACTTCCAGCAGAACGGCACCGGAGACGGTGCCGACGAGAACCAGGAGAAGTAGCCGTGGCTGTTCCGAAGCGGAAGATGTCGCGCAGCAACACGCGCCACCGCCGTTCGCAGTGGAAGGCTGCGCCCGTGAGCCTGGTGGCATGCGAGCGCTGCCACGAGCCGAAGCTCCAGCACATCGCGTGCCCGAGCTGCGGCACCTACAACCGTCGTCAGGTCCTCGAGGTCTGATCGGCAGGTGACAGGCTCAGTGTCCTCCACGTCCTCCACGCCCGACGCTCCGGTGTCGAAGAAGGCCGCCATGGACAAAGCCTCGTCCCACACGCTTCTGGAAGGGCGGCTCGGGTACCACCTCGAGCCCGCCCTTCTGGTACGTGCGCTCACCCACCGCTCGTACGCGTACGAGAACGGCGGGCTGCCCACCAACGAGCGGCTGGAGTTCCTGGGGGACTCCGTGCTCGGCCTGGTGGTCACCGACACCCTCTACCGCACCCACCCCGATCTCCCCGAGGGCCAGTGGGCCAAGCTCCGGGCAGCGGTGGTCAACTCGCGGGCCCTTGCCGGGGTCAGTCGCGGGCTCGACCTGGGCGCGTTCATCCGGCTCGGCCGTGGTGAAGAGGGAACCGGTGGACGGGACAAGGCATCGATCCTGGCGGACACCCTCGAAGCGGTCATCGGCGCGGTCTATCTCGACCAGGGCCTCGACGCGGCTTCGGCTCTTGTCCACCGACTCTTCGACCCCCTGATCGAGGAGTCCTCCAACCTCGGCGCCGGCCTGGACTGGAAGACCTCGCTCCAGGAACTCACCGCCGCCGAAGGTCTCGGCGTCCCCGAGTACGTCGTCTCCGAGTCCGGCCCGGACCACGAGAAGACCTTCACGGCTGCCGCCCGCGTCGGTGGTGTCGAGTACGGCACCGGCACCGGCCGCAGCAAGAAGGAAGCGGAGCAGCAGGCCGCAGAAGCGGCATGGCGCTCCATCCGAGAAGCGTCCAACTCGCC
>NZ_JACEGK010000427.1:0-7036 GCF_056859195.1 Streptomyces sp. NH27 | reverse complement strand
GTCGTTGCCCTTGTCGTCGACGACGACGAACGCCGGGAAGTCCTCGACCTCGATCTTCCAGACGGCCTCCATGCCGAGTTCGGCGTACTCCAGGACGTCGACCTTCTTGATGCAGTCCTGGGCGAGGCGGGCCGCGGGGCCGCCGATGGAGCCGAGGTAGAAACCGCCGTGCGCGGCACACGCGTTGGTGACCTGCTGGGAGCGGTTGCCCTTGGCGAGCATGACCAACGAGCCGCCGGCGTCCTGGAACTGCTCGACGTACGCGTCCATACGACCCGCCGTGGTGGGGCCGAAGGACCCGGAGGCGTATCCCTCGGGGGTCTTGGCCGGGCCGGCGTAGTAGACGGCGTGGTCGCGCAGGTACTGCGGCATCTCCTCGCCCGCGTCCAGCCGCTCCTTGATCTTGGCGTGCGCGATGTCGCGCGCGACGACCAGCGGCCCGGAAAGTGAAAGCCGGGTCTTGACCGGGTACTTGGTCAGCTCGGCGCGGATCTCGTCCATCGGCCGGTTGAGGTCGATGCGGACCACGTCGTCGTCGAGGCCCGCGGCGGAGCCGCCATTGAGCGCGGCGTCGGTGGTCTCCGGCAGGAAGCGTGCCGGGTCGGTCTCCAACTGCTCCAGGAAGACGCCCTCCGCGGTGATCTTCGCGAGCGCCTGCCGGTCGGCGGAGCAGGACACCGCGATCGCCACCGGGCAGGACGCGCCGTGCCGCGGCAGCCGCACCACGCGCACGTCGTGGCAGAAGTACTTCCCGCCGAACTGCGCCCCGATCCCGATCTTCTGGGTCAGTTCGAAGACCTGCTGCTCCAACTCCTTGTCGCGGAAGCCGTGTCCGGCCGGCGACCCGGAAGCGGGCAGCTCGTCGAGGTAGTGCGCGGAGGCGTACTTCGCCGTCTTCAACGCGAACTCCGCGCTGGTGCCGCCGACCACGATCGCCAGGTGGTACGGCGGGCAGGCGGCCGTGCCGAGCGAGCGGATCTTCTCCTCCAGGAACCGCATCATCGACGCCTCGTTCAGCACCGCCTTCGTCTCCTGGTAGAGGAAGGACTTGTTGGCGCTGCCGCCGCCCTTCGCCATGAACAGGAACTTGTACGCGCCGCCGTCGGTGGCGTACAGCTCGATCTGGGCGGGCAGGTTGGAGCCGGTGTTCTTCTCCTCCCACATGGTCAGCGGGGCCATCTGGGAGTAGCGCAGATTGAGCTTCGTGTACGCGTCGTAGATCCCGCGGGACAGCGCTTCCTCGTCGCCGCCTTCGGTGAGCACCTGCTGGCCGCGCTTGCCCATCACGATCGCGGTGCCGGTGTCCTGGCACATCGGGAGCACGCCGGCCGCCGCGATGTTCGCGTTCTTCAGCAGGTCCAGGGCGACGAAGCGGTCGTTCGGGCTGGCCTGCGGGTCGTCCAGGATGCGGCGGAGCTGGGCGAGGTGGGTGGGGCGCAGGTAGTGGGAGATGTCGTGCATGGCCTCGGCCGCGAGGTGCCGCAGCGCCTCGGGCTCCACCTTGAGGAAGGTGCGGCCGTCCGCCTCGAACGTGCTGACGCCTTCGGCGGTGACCAGGCGGTACGAAGTGGGGTCCGCACCGAGCGGAAGCAGATCCGTATACGTGAACTCGGGCATTTGCGGCAATCCTCACTCGGCTGCGTCGACGCTGAAGCGTATTCAGAGTAGATCCCCCTCCTGCCGCCCCCACCCCGGGGCGGGGTGCCCGCGGAAGGCGGTCCCGAGCGGGGAGTGGGGGCGTCCTTGCGGAGAGTGGCGGCCTTCCGCGAGGGCGCCCCCTAGGGGGTCGCTCAGGGGACTTCGGGGTAGTCGCGATCTATCGCGTCTGTGTACGGTGGGCGGGTGGACGAATCGCCGCTCCAGAAGCGCTCACAGCCCGCGGAAACGCCCGACCGTCCCAGTCCGGTGGTCAAGGCCCCCGCCGGCCCGGTGGTCCCGCAAACCGCCGGCGGCGCCCTGCGGGCTTCGGACGCCGACCGCGACCGTATCGCCGACATCCTGCGCGAGGCCCTCGCCGAGGGCCGGCTCGACGCGGAGGAGCACTCCGAGCGGCTGGACCGGGTCTACGGCGCGAAGACCGTCGGAGAACTGGAGCCGCTGGTACGGGATCTGCCCGCGGGCGGTGCGGCCGCGGCGGCACCCGCGTCCGCGGCGCGCGCGTACGCGGGAGAGTCGGGCGGCGAGAATCCCACCCTCGTCGGCATCCTCAGCGGAGCCGAACGCAAGGGCCGTTGGCGGGTCGGCAACCGGATCACCGCGGTCGCGATCATGGGTGGTATCGAGATCGACCTGACCGAGGCGACGTTCACCGCGCCCGAACTGGTCATCCACTGCACCGCGGTCATGGGCGGCATCAGCGTCAAGGTCCCGGAGAACGTCACGCTGCACGGCAGCGGTGTGATCGGCATCATGGGCGGCGCCGACGTGCGCGCCTTCGAGGCCCCCGACCCGCAGGCGCCGTCGGTGCGGGTCACCGGAGTTGCCTTCTGGGGCGGGGTCGAGGCCAAGGCCAAGCGCGGCAAGAAGGTCGTCGACTGGGCGAAGAAGCGGCGCGAGGGCTGACAGCGGGCTGGCACGAGTTGGCGCGAGACGCGGGTCACGGGACGCGGGTCGCGCGCCACAGGTTGCGGCACGCCGAACCACGTTCCGCGACCAGGCCCGCCGTCACTCCCGGGGCTGCCCACACCCCGTCGCGGGCCCAACTCCCGCTCACTATTGGCATATCGGATGCCCGGAGTGGCGTACGCCGGAGCGAGTGTCGCACGCGGGAACGAACACGGTGCGCATGAAGTCGCGCACAGCGGGTAGGGGAACGGCACGCCGCCGCACGGCAGCTCCGGCCCAGTTTCGCCCGGGCGCCGGGCGGCGACGGGCAAGCGTGGCAATCTCCCCCAGAGCCGCGCCTGGGGGACCCCCAACGCCGTCGTCAGGAGTTTCCCGTGCTTCAACCGATCGAGCCCGTCACGGACCCCACGCTCCCGCCTGGACACCCGCGGGATCTGGGCGGCCCCTGGCACTCGGAGGCCGCCTGCCGAAGCGACGAGGCGGGGCTGTTCTTTGCACCGTCGAAGGAGCCGACGGCGGCCAGGCTGTCGCGCGAGGAAGCCGCCAAGCGGGTCTGCGCGCGCTGCCCGGTGATGCTCGAATGTCGTGAACACGCCCTGTTGCAGCCGGAGCCGTACGGGGTGTGGGGCGGCATGACCGCCGCCGAGCGCCGCGTGGTGCTCGCCCGCAGGCGCCGCCGCGAGGTCGAGCTCCAACACGCGGCACCCCGTATCGCCGCGGCCGGCTAGCCACCCGATTCCGTACGCGAACGCGATCTCGTACGCGTGCCCGTGCCCGTACATACCGAACTCGTACGTGTACGTGTGACCTGCCAGCGCGGGCGCAAACGTATCCGGGTGGTGCGGACCAGCAAGTGGCGCGGCAGGTCGGCGACGGGTTGCCGGGCGCCCGACCTGGAGCCGGGCGCCCGGGGCGCCCTCAGTTCGCGCGGTCGAAGTCGATCGCGCTGTACGCCCGCAGCTTCGACAACCGGTGCACCGAGTCGATCTGCCGGATCGTGCCGGACTTGGACCGCATCACCAGGGACGAGGTGGTGGCCGTCTCCGCCCGGTAGCGCACGCCGCGCAGCAGTTCGCCGTCGGTGATGCCGGTCGCCACGAAGAACACGTTGTCGCCGCTGACCAGGTCCGTGGTGTGCAGCACGCGGTCCAGGTCGTGGCCCGCGTCCAGTGCCTTGCGCCGCTCGGCGTCGTCCTTCGGCCACAGCCTGCCCTGGATCGTGCCGCCCATGCAGGCCATCGCGCAGGCGGTGATGATGCCCTCCGGGGTGCCGCCGATGCCCAGCAGCATGTCCACGCCGGTGTCTTCGCGGGCCGCCATGATCGCGCCCGCCACGTCGCCGTCCGCGATGAACTTGATCCGCGCGCCGGTCTCCCTGATCTGCCGGGCCAGTTCGTTGTGCCGCGGCCGGTCGAGCACCATGACCGTCACGTTCTCGGGGGCGACGCCCTTCGCCTTCGCCACCCGGCGGATGTTCACCGCGGGCGGCGCGGTGATGTCCACGAACTCGGCCGCCTCCGGGCCCACCACCAGCTTGTCCATGTAGAAGACCGCCGACGGGTCGTACATCGTGCCGCGGTCGGCGGCCGCGAGCACCGACACCGCGTTCGGCATGCCCTTGGCGGTCAGCGTGGTGCCGTCCACCGGGTCCACGGCGACGTCGCACTCCGCACCGGTGCCGTCGCCGATCCGCTCGCCGTTGTACAGCATCGGCGCCTCGTCCTTCTCGCCCTCGCCGATGACGACCACGCCGTTCATCGACACGGTGTGTACGAGGGTGCGCATCGCCTTGACGGCGGCGCCGTCCGCACCGTTCTTGTCGCCGCGGCCCACCCAACGGGCCGAGGCCATCGCGGCGGCCTCGGTGACCCGGACCAGCTCAAGGGCGAGGTTGCGGTCGGGCGCCTCCGGGCTCACTTCGAGTTGCGGAGGCAAGTGCTGTTCGGTCATCACGCGCACCTTTCTGTACGGGGACGGCCGGAAAATGAGGGTGCTGCGACCCTATCGGGTGAACTGCGAATCTGAGCAGGGGGCATGTCACATGAGCGGCCGCTGCCCCTTCGGGTACCCGGCGGACGGGCCGCAAACGCCCATGGGGGACGATAGAGCGCGTGGCAGCGGACAAGCGTGGTGGCAACAAGACGATCCGGGACCTGGTCCTGTCGATGTTCGTGCTCGGCGTCGTGGTCTTCCTGATCTATCTGTTCATCCCGCACGACTCCAACGCGAGCCCGGTCAAGACCGAGACGGTCGGGTACAGCGTGGAGCTCCAGCAGGCGAGGCGGGACGCGCCCTACCCGGTGGCCGGCCCCGAAGGGCTGAGCGCGAAGTGGCGGGCGACCTCCGTCACGTACTCCGCGGGCGACCGCGGCAACGTCACCTGGCACCTCGGTTTCATCGACCCCGACCAGCAGTACGTCGCGCTGGAGCAGTCCAACGGCAACGCGGCCGCGTTCATCACCCAGGTGACGATCAACGGGCACCGCGACGCCGGGCGTACGGTTCCGGTCGGCGGCGTGAGCTGGCAGTACTACACCGGCGGGCGCTACGACGCGCTCGTGCGCGAGCAGAAGGGCGTCACCACCGTGGTGCTCGGCACGGCGCCCGATGCCCAACTCCAGCACTTCGCCGCCACCCTCAAGCCGTAGGCCGCCGCGGCTCCACGGGCCCGCCCGGGCAAGCCGGGGGAGCGCCCGCGCGCCCCCTATTCGGGCTCGGCTCCCTCCGCCGGCTCGCCTTCCTCCGCTGCCAGAGCGGCGTCCAGCCGGGCACGGGCGCCCTCGAGCCAGCGCCGGCAGACCTTGGCCAGCTCCTCGCCCCGCTCCCACAGAGCGAGCGACTCCTCCAAGGTCGCGCCGCCCGCCTCCAGGCGGCGCACCACGTCCACGAGCTCGTCGCGGGCCTGTTCGTAGCCGAGTACGGCGCTGGATTCCTGGTCTGCCATGCCCGCAAGCCTAGGGCGTACCGCGGACAGTCCCGAGCTGCGCGGAGTGCGGCTGCCCCGGGGAACGGATCTCCAGCATCAGGCACCCCGTCTTCGTGCGGTAGGGGCCGTGGGGCATGCCCGGCGGGCGGGAGGCGTAGTGCCCGGCGGTGAAGGTGCGGCCGAGCGTGAGGTCCGCCAACTCGCCCTCCAGCAGGTACACCTCCTCGTAGTAGGCATGCCGGATCACGCCCGCCGCGGAGGTGTCGAGACCGGGCTCCCAACGGGCCAGCCGGGTCTGCTCGACCGCGGGATCGGGCCCGGCGGACAGCAGCCGCTCGCTCACCCCCGGCGCGCCCGCGGCCGCCCGCCACGGCGTCGCCGCCGTGTCGTAGAACTCGTGCTCGTCCTTCATCCGAGCCAGGCGTTCAAGGCCCCTCGATTCCGTGGACCCGCGCTGTGGACCCGCATCGTGGACCCGCGCGCGTCGCGTCGCCCGCCGAGACGCGCGCGGAGGGGAGCCGCCGCCCAGCTCCCCGGTTCCGGCCGCCCCACCTCCCGGTTCCGGCCGCGGCGCGCCCTCTTCCGTGCCGACTGCAACCTTTCGGGTCCCGCGCGGGACTGACGCCTGCCCGTATTCCATCCAACGGAGGCTCGCCCACACCGTGTTCAGCAGATCCCCCGCCCGCCCCAGGGCCAGCGCGTCCGTCCTGACGGTTCTCACCGCCACCGCTGTCACCGCTGTCGCCGCCCTGGCCGGCTGCGGCGGCAAGGGCGCCACGCACGCCGCCGGCACGACGCCGCCCGCGCCGAGCGCCCCCACGCAGGTCATCGCGTCCGCGCCGGACCTGGCGTCGATCACCCCGGAGGCCGTCGTCACCCCGACGGCGACGGGCTCCGCGACGACGCCGGCGCCGAAGGGCCCGACCGCGAGCCTGACCGCCGAGCAGGTCTGGGCGCGCGCGCCGCCGCGACCATGAGCGCCCTGACCTCCGTGTCCGTGACGACCGACACGGTCGGCGGCGACCACATCCGGCTGCATGCCACGTCGTCCATGGACAGCAAGGGCGACTGCGTCGGGCAGTTCACCGCCGGCGGCGGCAGCGGCCAGGTGATCCACGTCGGCCGGACCAACTACCTCAAGGCCGACCGTCGAACCTGGAACACGATCGGGAACAGTGACCGGCCGGATCCCGGCTTCATCGACTTCGCCGCAGGCCACTGGATCACCGGACCGTTGGCACAGCTCGGCAACTTCGGCCTGGACTCGATGTGCAACCTGGCGGAGACCACCCAGGACACCACCTCCGACTTCGGCGGCGCCAAGTCCAAGGGCGCGGCCACCACCGTCGACGGTCACGCGGTGATCCCGGTGACCCAGAAGTCCGACAGCGGCAGCGTCACCCTCTACGTCGCCGCCAACGGCCCGGCGGAGGTGCTGCGCTGCGTGCAGAAGGGCCAGAACCCCGCGACGAGGACCTTCACCGGCTACGGCGCGCCCCTGCACGCCAAGGCGCCGTCCGGCGTACGCGGCTGACACCCGGATCC
>NZ_JACEGK010000426.1:0-7045 GCF_056859195.1 Streptomyces sp. NH27 | reverse complement strand
CCCGGGGTGGGGCCTGCCGGCTTGGGGGTGCCTCCCGGGCGGCCTGCCGCCGGGGAGGGCGCCGCCTTGCGCGGCGCGGACGGCTTCGCAGCGGACTTGCCGGCGCTACCGCCGCCGGGCCCCTGGAAAGCGTCAGTCAGTTTGCGGACAACCGGCGCCTCGATCGTCGAGGACGCCGAACGGACGAATTCGCCGAGTTCCTGGAGCTTGGCCATGACGACCTTGCTCTCGACTCCCATCTCCTTGGCGAGTTCGTATACCCGGACCTTAGCCACTTCGCTCCTTTTAGGTCCGGGGTGATCGTCCGCCGGACCGTCGCTACTTCATGGGCGTACTCATCGCGTACTCATCGAGTGCTCATCGCAATCTCGACCTACTTCCATCTCGCGAGGTACCTGACCGCACGGTGTATCCGTGCCGTTCTACTTCTTACGGGTGTTACCGGTTCTTACGGGGCTGCCTGCTCGACGTACCGGCGCAACTCCGCGGTGTCCGGCGTGACCGGTCCTCTGAAGGCCCGGGCGAACGCCCGACGGCGGACCGCCAGGTCGAGACAGGCAAGGGCGGGATGCAGATAAGCACCCCGACCGGGCAGCGTACCGCGAAGATCGGGGACGCACGCACCCCCGCTCACCGCCACACGCAGCAGATCGCTCTTGGCCGCGCGTTGACGGCAGCCGATGCAGGTTCGCTCCGGGCATGCTGACGTCAGCGTCCGACCAGACACCTTTTAGTCTACCTCCCCGCGCCAACCTCACTCCTTCGAGTGGGCTAACGGACGGTTGTTCGTTCAGAACTCACAGCCTCGCCGGTCCGGCGGGGGCTGTCGGCTCAGTCCTGCTGCTCGGTGTCCGGCCGGATGTCGATCCGCCATCCGGTCAGCCGTGCGGCGAGCCGCGCGTTCTGGCCCTCCTTGCCGATCGCCAGCGAGAGTTGGTAGTCGGGCACGGTCACCCGGGCGGACCGGGTGGCGGCGTCCACCACCTCGACGTGGGAGACCCGGGCCGGGGACAGCGCGTTCGCCACCATGTCCGCGGGGTCGTCCGACCAGTCCACGATGTCGATCTTCTCACCGTGCAACTCGGCCATCACCGCCCGCACCCGGGCGCCCATCGGGCCGATGCAGGCGCCCTTGGCGTTCAGTCCGGACCGGGTGGAGCGCACCGCGATCTTCGTACGGTGCCCGGCCTCGCGGGCGATCGCCTCGATCAGCACCGAGTTGTCGGCGATCTCGGGCACTTCCAGGGCGAAAAGCTTCTTCACCAGGTTCGGGTGGGTGCGCGAGAGGGTCACGGACGGGCCGCGGGCGCCCTTGGCGACGCGCACCACATAGGCGCGCAGCCGGGTGCCGTGGGCGTAGTCCTCGCCGGGGACCTGCTCCTGCACCGGCAGGATCGCCTCCAGCTTGCCGATGTCGACCAGCACGTTCTTGGGGTCCTTGCCCTGCTGGACGACGCCGGTGACGATGTCGCCCTCCCGGCCGGCGTACTCCCCGAAGGTGATGTCGTCCTCGGCGTCGCGCAGCCGCTGCAGGATCACCTGCTTTGCGGTGGAGGCGGCGATCCGGCCGAAGCCGCTGGGGGTGTCGTCGAACTCGCGCGGCTCGGCGCCCTCCCCCGCCTCCTCCTGGTCCTCGGTCGCCCATACGGTGATCTGCCCGCTGCTCCGGTCCAGCTCGACCCGGGCCCGGCGGTGGCTGCCCGGCTCGCGGTGGTACGCGATGAGGAGTGCCGACTCGATCGCCTCGACCAGCAGGTCGAACGAGATCTGCCGTTCGGTCACCAAGCCCCGCAGGGCCTTCATGTCGATGTCCACGGCTACGCCTCCTCAGTGCTCTCGTCGTCTTCGACGGTCTCGTCGCCGTCGTCCATCTCGTCGTCCGTCCCGTCGGCGCCGTCGTCGGCACCGCTCTTGCGGTTGAACTCGACCTCGACCCTGGCCCTGGCGATCTCGGCGAAGTCCGCCCGGGCCGGCTTGGGCTTGCGGCCCTTGACGCCGGGGACCTCCAGGTCGAGGCCCTGGTCGTCCACCGCCATGATCCGCGCGATCAGCTCGCCGCGCTCCTCGAGCTGGAGCTTGACCAGGCGACCGGCGTTGCGGCGGAAGTGCAGCGGCTCGGTCAGCGGACGGTCGGTGCCGGGCGAGGTCACCTCGAGGACGTACTCGCTCTCCCCCATGACGTCGGATGCGTCGAGGGCCTGCGACATCGCTCGGCTCAGTTCTGCCACGGCGTCGAGCTGGACGCCGTCCTCCGCGTCCACGACGACCATCAGCTGGCGGCGCTTGCCCGCCGCCGACAGCTTGACCTCTTCCAGCTCCAGTCCCGCCTCGCCGACCAGCGGCTCAAGCAGTGCGCGCAGCCTCTCGCTCTGGGTGGTGCTCATCCGGGTGACTCCTCGGCCGCGTCTGCTGTTGTCATGGAAGGTCGCGTGTTGGACCGCACTTTACCCGAGTCCGACCACCCCCGGACGCGCCGCGGGGCGGGCGCCAGGACGTCGGCACGCCCCCATACACTCCCTGTCATGATCCCGAAGCTGACCCGGCGTAGCGCCGTGGCCATGGCAACCGTCGGTGTGGTGGCGGGGTGCTCCGGCGGCCGGGGCAGCGCCTCGACCGCCGGACGGGCCGACGCGTCGGACGCGGCGTGGCAGGCGCGCGAGGCCCGGGACAGCGCGGCGCTGGTCGCGCGGTACGACGCGGTGATCGCGGCATACCCGGGGCTGGCCGCGCGGCTGGCACCGCTGCGGGCGGACACGGCCGCGCAGGTACGGGCCTTCGGCGGCCGGGCCCCCGCCGCCCCTTCGGCGACCGGCAGCCCGGCGCCCACCTCCACGGGCTCGGCGTCCGCCGTGCCCGCCACCGCCGACAAGGCCCTGGCCGCGCTCGCCACCGCCGAGCGCACGCTCACCGACCGCCGGGCCGCCACGCTGCTCGACATGCCGGGCGGCCTCGCCCGGCTGCTGGCCTCGGTGGCCGCGGCGGGCGCGGGCCATGTCGTCCTGCTCGGCCGCCCGGCCGGAAAGTGAGCGCACGGTGAGCACGATCGTCGACGCCGCACAGGCCGCCCTCGCCGCCGAGCACGCGGCCGTCTACGGCTACAGCGTGGTCGGCGGCAAGGTGGCCGACTCCCGGAAGGCCGAGGCGCGACAGGCGTACGACGCGCACCGGGCCCGCCGGGACGCGATGGCCCGCACCGTGGCGGACCTGGGCGCGGTCCCGGTGGCCGCCGCCGCCGGCTACGAACTGCCCTTCGCCGTGCCCCGGCCCGCCGACGCGCTGCGGCTGGCCGGCTACCTGGAAGAGCACGTCGCGGACGCGTACGGCGACCTGGTGGCGGCGGCGATAGGCGGGATACGGCAGGACGCGGCGGGCGCGCTGCGCGAGGCGGCGGTGCGTGCCGTGCGCTGGACCGGCGGCGGCGTAGCCTTCCCGGGGTTGACCGAGGAGCCCTGACCGGCGGGCCGCACGGGCGTACGACGGAGGGAACGCGACACGATGAGCGCAGCGGCGCACGAGGGCGAAGGCGAGGGCGACCACCGACCGGCGGGCGTGGTCATCGAGCCGCCCGAGCGGCTCACCCGTACCGTCACCGCCTGGGAGGGCGAGGCGGGCCGGAAGTGGCTGACCCGGCTGCCGGAGACAGTCACCGGCTACCTCGACCGCTGGGGGCTCACCGCGGAGCGGGTCTTCGCGGCGGGCGGCCGGATCAGCATGATCGTGCTGGTCCGTACGGACGACGGCACCCCGGCCGTGCTCAAGGTCGGCATGGTCAACCGGGAGACCGCGCAGGAGCACGCGGCGCTCGCGCACTGGGGTGGGCGCGGCGCCGTACGCCTGCTGCGGGCCGACCCGGAGCAGGGCGTGATGCTGCTGGAGCGGCTGCACGCCGACGTGTCGCTGCGATCGCTCGCCGAACCGAAGGCGATGCTCGAAGCGGCCGGGGTGCTCCAGCGGCTGTGGGTACCGCCCGCCGACGGGCACCCGTTCACCACCGTCGAGGAGTACACCGGCGCGTTGGTGCCTCTCCTGCGGCAGCGCCGCGAGCAGCCGTACGCCGAGGACGTACGGCCGCTGATCGACGAGGCGCTGGCGCGCTGGGACCGCCTGGTCGGCACCGCACCCGAGGCCGTCCTGCTGCACGGCGACTACCACCACGGGAACGTGCTGGCCGGGGATCGCATGCCGTGGCTGGCGATCGATCCCAAGCCGCTGATCGGCGAGCGGGCGTACGACCTCGCGTGGCTGGTGCGGGACCGGCTCTCGACGCTCGCCGCGCAGCCTGGTTCCCGGGCGGCGGCCCGGCGGCGCCTGACGAAGCTCGCGGATGCGCTTGAGGTGGACCCGGAACGGCTTCGCGACTGGGCCTTCTTCCGCGCGGTCGAGGCGGGCGTGTGGGGGTTGGCGGTCGGTGGCCGCGAAGACGGCGAGCTGCTCCTGGAGTTCGCGACCTGGTTGTAGGCGGTACGGCTCCCGCCGCGGGTGCCGCGGGCCGCTCCCGGGTGCCGCCCGGTGACCGGTTGCGCGCGCGGTTCCCCGCGCCCCTGAATTCCTGCGGCCCTTCCGCGAAAAGAGCGTCGCCAACCCAACCCAGGCGCGGGGAACTGCGCTCCCCCAGAGCTTCGCCTGGGAGGTACCCCCAGCCCACCACCGGCGGGTGGTCCCTGAACCGGCAGCACGGGGCACCCCGGAGGGTCAGGCGCCCCGGAGGCGGGCAATCGCCTCGGGGAGGGGGAGCTCTTCGCGGGTACCGGTACGGCGTTCGCGGAGTTCGACGACGTCTTCGGCCGCGCGGCGGCCGGCGACGAGCACGCGGGGCACCCCGATCAACTCGGCGTCGGTGAATTTCGCACCGGGCGAGACCCCGTCCCGGTCGTCCAGCAGAACCCGGAGCCCTGCTGAGTCCGCCGCCTCCGCGGCGCGCGCGGCGAGTCCGGCGGCGGCCCCCTTGCCGGCGGCCACGATGTGGACGTCGGCGGGAGCGACCTCGGCCGGCCAGCACAGGCCGTGGGCGTCGGCGGTCTGCTCGGCGAGGGCGGCGACGGCGCGGGAGACGCCGATGCCGTAGGAACCCATGGTGACGCGGGCGGGCTTGCCGTCGGGGCCGAGGACGTCGAGCCGGAACGCGTCGGTGTACTTGCGGCCGAGCTGGAAGATGTGGCCGATCTCGATGGCCCGGTCCAGCCGCAGGCCGGCGCCGCAGCGGGGACAGGGATCGCCGGCCTCGACGGTGACGACATCGAGGTGGCGGTCGACGGTGAAGTCACGGCCGCAGACCACGTTGGCGGCGTGCCGGCCGGGCTTGTTGGCGCCGGTGACCCAGGCGGTGCCGGCGGCGACCCGGGGGTCGGCGAGGTAGCGGATGCCCAGCGTGCTCAGCCCCTGCGGGCCGACGTAGCCGCGTACCAGGTCGGGCCGGGCGGCGAAGTCCTCGGCGGTGACGAGCTCGACGGTCGCGGGGGCGAGGTGCTCGGCGAGCTTGCCGAGGTCCACCTCGCGGTCGCCGGGCACGCCGACCGCGGTGATCTCGCCGTCGACCTTCACCAGGAGGTTCTTCAGGATCGCGGCGGCGGGCACCCCGACCGCGGCGGCCAGCGCCTCGACGGTGGCGGTGCCGGGGGTGTCCAGTTCCTCGACCGGACCGGAGTCGGTGGCGGCGGGGACTGCCGCGGTGAAGACGACCGCTTCGGTGTTGGCGGCGTACTCGCAGGCCGGGCAGTCCGCGAAGGTGTCCTCGCCGGCCGCGGCGGGCGCCAGGAACTCCTCGGACGCGGAGCCGCCCATCGCCCCGGACACGGCGGAGACGATCCGGAAGTCCAGGCCGAGCCGGCGGAAGATCCGGGTGTACGCCTCCCGGTGCAACCGGTACGCCTCGGCGAGCCCCTCCGGCGCGAGGTCGAAGGAGTAGGCGTCCTTCATCTGGAACTCGCGGCCGCGCAGCACCCCGGAGCGGGGCCGGGCCTCGTCACGGTACTTGGTCTGGATCTGGTAAAGGATCACCGGAAGATCGCGGTAGGAGGTGACCTGGTCCTTCACCAGCAGGGTGAAGCTCTCCTCGTGGGTGGGCCCGAGGACGTAGTCGGTGCCCTTGCGGTCGGTGAGCGCGAAGAGCAGGTCGCCGTACTCGGTGGCGCGGCCGGTGGCGTCGTACGTCTCGCGGGGCAGCAGCGCGGGCAGCAGCACCTCCTGGCCGCCGATCGCGTCCATCTCCTCGCGGACGATCCGGGACACGTTGTCCAGCACCCGCTTGCCCAGCGGCAGCCAGCTCCACACCCCCGCCGACGAGCGGCGTACGTACCCGGCCCGTACCAGCAGCTTGTGGCTGGTGGTCTCCGCGTCGGCCGGGTCGTCACGCAACGTCTTGAGCAGCAGCTTGGACATGCGCAGGACCATCGTGTTCTCCGTGTTCCTCGAAGGTCCGGCGAGGATATCCAGCGGGCGGGCGGGGGCCGTAGAGGTTTACGACCGGGAGTAGTAGGGAAAGGCTCGCGCCGCCCTGCGACTCCCCAGGTCGCTATTCCGGGCGGCGCGACAGCGGCAGCGGGGCGCCCATCACGGCGTAGGGGCGGGTCGCGCTGGGGAAGTGCACCGGGCGGGCCAGGTCGCGGTAGCCGAGCGAGCGGTACAGGTGGCGGGCGGGGCTCTCCCCGTCGATCGCGGAGAGGATGCTGCGCGGCTCGGTGGCGGTGTCGGTGATCTCGGTGATCAGCCGGCGGCCGACGCCGCGGGACTGGAAGTCGGGCAGCACATGCAGCTCGGTGATCACGAAGGAGTCGTCCAGCCAGCCGTCGTTGTCCTGCGCGCGCAGGTACGGCTGGACCACGCTCGACCACCAGTGCGCCCGGTCGTTGGGCAGGCCGTAGACGAAGCCGACCATCCGGCCGTCGGCGGTGCTGTGCGCGGCCAGTGCCCGCGCCCCCGTGCACGCCAGGTGGCGCCGCACGATCTGCCGGCGGATCGCGACCTCCTCGGGCCCGAGCCCGAACGCCACCGCCTGCACGCCCAGCGCCTCGTCCACGTGCTCGCTGAGCGCGCACGGGCCGACCAC
>NZ_JACEGK010000425.1:0-7047 GCF_056859195.1 Streptomyces sp. NH27 | reverse complement strand
GGTGCGGACAGTTGACCGATTCGACCTGCGAAACCGCAGGTCAGGCCGGTCTGACCAGGGATCGGGCCCAGTCAGGACTGCTTGGTCTCCCAGAAGATCTTGTCGATCTGGGCGATCAGGTCGAGCGCCTTCTGGCCGGTCGCCGGGTCGTTCGACGCCTTGGCGGCGCTGAGCGCCTTGAGGGTGTCGTTGACGAGCTGGTGAAGCTGCGGGTACTTCTCGAAGTGCGGGGCCTTGAAGTAGTCGCTCCACAGCACCGAGACGTGGTGCTTGGCGAGTTCCGCGCGCTGCTCCTTGATCAGGACAGCGCGAGTGCGGAAGTCCGCGTCCTCGTTGGCCTGGTACTTCTCCTGCACCGCCTTGACCGACTCGGCCTCGATACGGGCCTGAGCCGGGTCGTACACGCCGCACGGCAGGTCGCAGTGTGCGCTTACCTTCACCTTGGGCGCGAACAGGCGAGTCAACATGGCCGTCCTTCCTCGTGATCGTCTTTCAGGTGCGACATTACTCCCTGGGGTAGTCGTTTTCCCGGCTGCCCCAGGTGGCTTAGGACAAAAGTCTGGTGTCACCCTGGGGGAAGAAACGAACCTGGAGGCGGAGGATGCGGGAGCAGGGGGCGAGGCTGTCATGGCAGCTCGTCGAGGTCACCGGCCCGTCGATGGCACCGACACTGCTGCACGGCGACTGGCTGCTGATCCAGAAGATCAGTAGCGGCGCCGAGCAGGTACGCGAGGGGGACGTGGTGGTACTGCGGCATCCCCTCCAGCAGGACCTGCTGATCGTCAAGAGAGCGGTCGAGCGCCGCGGGAGCGGCTGGTGGGTGATGGGGGACAACGCCTTCGTCGCCAACGACAGCCGGGAGTTCGGCACCGTGCCGGACGAGCTGGTGCTGGCTCGGGCCAGGGGCCGGTTCCGACCGCCGGGCGAGCTTCAGCGCTCGGTGGCCGGGGTGGCCTCGTGGGCCGCGTCGTGCGTGCGCCCGCTGCGCGCCGACCGGTCGTTCTCCAGGCGCTTGCGGGCCCGGTAGGCCGCCACGTTCGCGCGGGTGGCACAGCGGTCGGAGCAGTACCGGCGCGAACGGTTTGTCGATGTGTCGATGTATGCGTTGCGACAGGGGGCTGCTTCGCAGATGCCCAGGCGGTCCACCCCCAACGAGGTGACCTGGACCGCCAGTCCCATGCACGCGATCGCCGAGTAGGAGGCCGCGGTGTTCACCGCGTGGTCGGCCAGGTGCATGTGCCAGTCCGGCCGGCCGGTCTCCTCGCTGACGAAGGTGTGCCCGGAGACCTGCGGGCTGACCGGGAACTCCAGCATCAGCGCGTTGAGCAGGTCCACCGCGCGGACTTCGTCCTGCTCGTCGGCCGCCTCGAAGATCCCGCGCAGCCGGGTCCGCACCGCGCGCAGCCGCGCCACATCGATCTCCACCGCCTTCGCGGCGAGGTGGGTGCTGTTCCCGCACAACTCCCGGACGGCGTCGGTCGAGGTCAGGGTGTCGGTGCCGCGCCGCGGCTCCTCGGTGTTCACCAGGCGCACGGCGTAGTCCGAGTAATAAGCCAGTTCCACTTGTGGTCCTTACTGGTCACGGTCTAGCATCTGTAATAGCCACATGGGCTACCAGGGTATTACATGCAAGGAGGGGTTCGGGGTGCCCATCGCATCGGAGAGCGCCAGGAGCGGTCAGCACGACACGGACTGGGCCGCCTGGCAGCGGAGCTGGGATCACCAGCAGGAGTGGTATCTGCCCGACCGGGAGGAACGCTTTCGGGTGATGCTCGACATGGTCGAGGCGACGGTCGGCGACGCGCCCAGGGTGCTGGACCTCGCCTGCGGTACCGGAAGTATCACGGACCGGCTGCTGCGGAGGTTCCCGCAGGCGCGCAGCACCGGTGTCGACCTCGACCCGGCGCTGCTCACCATCGCACGCGGATCCTTCGCGCAGGACGACCGGACGTCCTTCGTCACCGCCGACCTCAAGGACCCGCACTGGCCGGAGGCCCTCCCGTACGACACCTACGACGCGGTCCTCACCGCGACCGCGCTGCACTGGCTGCACTCCGACGAACTGAGCGTGCTCTACGGGCAACTGGCCGGGCTGGTCAGGGCCGGTGGGGTGTTCCTCAACGCCGACCGCATGCCCGACCCCGCGACACCCCTGATCAACGCGGCGGAATCCGCGCAGCGGCACGCCCGCATGGAGCGGGCGCGTACGGAGGGTGTGCTCGGCTGGGCCGAGTGGTGGCAGCTCGCCGCGGCCGAGCCGGCGCTCGCCGAGGCCACGGGGGAGCGGTTCCGCATCTACGGGGAGCACGCCGACGGTGACACGCCGTCCGCGGCGTGGCACGCCGGGGAGTTGCGCTCCGCCGGGTTCCGGGAGGCCCGCACGGTGTGGGCGTCCCCCTCGGACGCGATGACGCTGGCGCTGCGCTGAGGCGGTCCCCCCGGGGTGCCCCGCCCTCGCCGTACGGGACCGGCGGACGGCGGCACCCCGGTGGGTCGGGGCACCGCAGCCACGCGTCACAGCACCTTTGACAGGAACGCCTTCGTGCGTTCGTGCTGGGGGCTGCCCAGCACGTCACGGGGGTGCCCGGACTCCACGACCTGGCCGTCGTCCATGAAGACCAGCGCATCGCCGACTTCGCGGGCGAAGCCCATCTCGTGGGTGACGACGATCATCGTCATACCGTCCTCCGCGAGCCCGCGCATCACGTCGAGCACGTCGCCGACGAGTTCGGGGTCGAGCGCGGAGGTCGGCTCGTCGAAGAGCATCAACTTGGGCTCCATGGCGAGCGCCCGGGCGATCGCCACCCGCTGCTGCTGCCCGCCGGACAGCTGGGACGGGTAGTTGGCCGCCTTGTCGGCCAACCCCACCCGGTCCAGCAGGCGTTGGGCCCGCTCCCGGGCCACCGCCCGGCTCTCCCGGCGGACCTGCACCGGGCCCTCCATGACGTTCTCGATCGCGGTGAGGTGCGGGAAGAGGTTGAAGCGCTGGAAGACCATCCCGATGTCGCGCCGCTTGGCGGCCACCTCGCGGTCGCGCAACTCGTAGAGCTTGCCGCCGTGTTCGCGGTAGCCGATCAGCTCGCCGTCGACCCACAGCCGGCCGGCGCTGATCTGCTCCAGGTGGTTGACGCACCGCAGGAACGTGGACTTGCCCGAGCCGGACGGCCCGATCAGGCAGAACACCTCGCGCGGTGCCACCTCCAGGTCGATGCCCTTGAGGATGTGCGAGGCCCCGAAGGACTTGTGCACCGCCTCGGCACGCACCATCGGTTCGACGCCGGACTTCAGCAGGCCGGTGCCCTTGCTGGTCGTGCTCATCTCAGGCCACCTTCGGTCGGCGCAGGGTGGTCAGGTTGCTCATGACCTTCTGCCACGGGGTCGGCGGCAGCGAGCGCTGCGAACCGCGCGCGTACCGCCGTTCCATGTAGAACTGGCCGACGCTGAAGACGCTGGTCAGCACCAGGTACCAGATCGAGGCGACGAAGTACATCTCCATGATCGCGGTGGTGTCGCTGCCGATGTTGGTGGCGGCGCGCAGGAGTTCGGTGTACTGCACCACCGAGACCAGCGACGAGGTCTTCAGCATGTTGATGAACTCGTTGCCGGACGGCGGGATGATCACCCGCATCGCCTGCGGCAGGATGATGCGGCGCATCGTCTGCGCGCCGGTCATGCCGAGCGCCTGCGACGCCTCCGACTGCCCCTCGTCCACCGACTGGATGCCGGCCCGGACGATCTCGGCCATGTACGCGCCCTCGTTGAGGCCGAGGCCCAGCAGGGCGGCCACGAACGGGGTCATCACGGCGGTGGTGTCGTTCTTGTACAGCGGCATCAGGTTGATGGTGTGGAAGATCAACGCGAGGTTGAACCACATCAGCAGCTGCACGTACACCGGGGTGCCGCGGAAGAACCAGATGTACAGCCACGCGACGGCGCTGGTCACCGGGTTCTTCGACAGCCGCATCACCGCGAAGAGCACGCCGAGCACCAGGCCCATGGCCATCGAGCACACCGAGATGAGGATGGTGCGCCACACGCCCTGGAGGATGGTGTGGTCGAAGAGCCGGCCGCGGACGGTGCCCCACAGGATGTCGCCCTGGGAGAAGGCGTAGGCGAGCCAGGCCAGCAGCCCGAGCACGACCAGCCCGGCCACCCAGCGCCCGTAGTGGCGCACCGGGATGGCACGGATCGGCTCGTACGGCACGGTGTTCGGCGGAGCGCCGGCCGGGGCCGGGGTGCCGGCCGGTTCGTCGGGCGTGGTGTTCGGCGGGGTGCCGGGTGGGTTGCCGGCCGGTTCCGGGCCGGCCACTGCGCCGGTCATGTCAGGAGCCGCCGTTGATCGCGGCCGTCTTGATCGCGCCGCTGTCGGCGTTCCACTTGTGCAGCACCTGGGCGTAACTGCCGTCCTGGATGATCGCGTTCATCGCCTGCTGCAGGACGTCCCGCAGCTGGCTGTTGCTCTTGTCGAGCGCGATGCCGAAGGGGCCGGCGTCGGCCGGGGAACCGGCGATCTGGAAGTCGTTGCCGTTGCCGGACTTCTGCGCGATGTACGCGGCCACCGGGGTGTCGTTGAGGTCGGCGACCGCGCCGCCGGCCTTGACCCGGGTCTGTGCCTCGGCGTCGGTGTCGAACGCCTGGATCGTCAGGCCCTTCGAACCGCAGGCCGTCTTCTGCTTCTTGAACGCGCCCTCGTAGATCGTGCCCCGCTGGACGGCGACGGTCTTGCCGCACACGTCGGCGAGCGACGTGATGTTCTTCGGGTTGCCCTTCCGCACCAGCAGGGAGGAGCCCGACATGTAGTAGTCGACGAAGTCGACGCCCTTGCCGGTCTTCTTGCCCTTCTCGTCCAGTCCTTGCTGGCGGTCCTTGGTGTCGCTCATAGCGGACATCACGATGTCCTCGCGGCCGGTGTAGAGCGAGGTGATCAGACCGTCGAACTGGCCGTTGGTGAATTCGAGCTTCACGCCCAGCTGCTTGGCCAGGGCGGCGCCGATGTCGGGGTCTATGCCGATGATCTTGCCGTTGGAGGTCTGCTCCATCGGCGCGTACGAGGCGTCGGTGCCGACCTTGATCACGCCGGCGTCCTGGAACTTCTTCGGCAGCTTCGCGAACAACGGAGCCGCGGACTTGCTGGTCGAGGACGTCGCGCCGGACGAAGCACCGGACGAACTACCGTTGTCGTCCTTCTTGGTCTGGTCGCCGCACCCGGTGAGCACCAGGGCGCCGGCGACCGCGAGCGCGGCGACCGCGGTGAGGCGAGTGAGGGGGGTCGAACACCGGGGGGAGCCTGCGGTCATGGCTGTGTCCTCCAACGAAACGGGCGTGTTACCTGCGGTCGATCCTTGGGCGTCGGGGGCACGCGTCGTCGAGCACCACCACCCAGTGTGATCTGTGCATCTTGCCATCCGGACAGCGCCAGGCAGGGTTCCCGTTGTGTCAAAATCGGGTAACGGGCCATCCCCGGGCTGCCATCGGGCCGGCACACCAAGGCCAGACCACGATGGGGCCGTGTCGTCCTCCTTGCCCCCGCAGGGGGTAGCGACGGTAGAACGGGACCTTCACCCCTCATCCGGGGCCTACGGCGTGCGTGCGGCGCGCCTGGCGCCGCTGTGCCACCTCGGCTACTCGTACCCGGTGGCGGCGGCGCCGAGCCCACCTCGCCCCGTATCGGGGCGAGCACTCACCCTCACCTTCTCGACCAAGGGGTCACACAGTGGCAGCGGAGATCGTCAATCCCCGAACCGTTACGGACACCGCCGAAGCGGACGAACAGTTCCCGATCGACCCGGTGTTCGCGTTGCACCGCGGCGGCAAGATGGCGGTGGTCGCCACCGTGCCGGTCCGCGACGCCGACGACCTGTCGCTCGCCTACACGCCCGGCGTCGCCGAGGTCTGCACGGCGATCGCCGAACGGCCGTCGCTCGTGCACGACTACACCTGGAAGTCGCAGGTCGTCGCGGTGGTCACGGACGGCACCGCGGTGCTCGGGCTGGGCGACATCGGGCCGGAGGCGTCGCTGCCGGTGATGGAGGGCAAGGCGATCCTCTTCAAGCAGTTCGGCGGCGTGGACGCGGTGCCGATCGCGCTGGCCTGCACGGACGTCGACGAGATCGTGGAGACCGTGGTGCGGCTCGCGCCGTCCTTCGGCGGGGTCAACCTGGAGGACATCTCCGCGCCGCGCTGCTTCGAGGTCGAGCGGCGGCTCAAGGACGCGCTGGACATCCCCGTCTTCCACGACGACCAGCACGGCACCGCGGTGGTCACGCTCGCGGCGCTGCGCAACGCGGCCACGCTCACCGGCCGTTCGCTCGGCGACCTGCGCGCGGTGATCTCCGGCGCCGGGGCGGCCGGCGTCGCCATCGCGAAGATCCTGCTGGAGGCGGGGGTCGGCGATGTCGCGGTCACCGACCGCAAGGGCGTGGTGCACGCCGGCCGGGACGACCTCAACGCCGTGAAGCGCGAGCTGGCCTCGTATACGAACAAGGCGGGGCTGACCGGCTCGCTGGCGGACGCGCTGGCCGGCGCGGACGTCTTCATCGGCGTCTCCGGGGGCACCGTGCCGGAGGAGGCGGTGGCGAGCATGGCGGAAGGCTGCTTCGTCTTCGCGATGGCCAACCCCACGCCCGAGGTCCACCCGGACGTGGCACACAAGTACGCGGCGGTGGTGGCCACCGGGCGCAGCGACTTCCCCAACCAGATCAACAACGTGCTCGCCTTCCCCGGGATCTTCGCCGGCGCACTCCAGGTGCGGGCGTCGGCCATCACCGAGACGATGAAGCTCGCCGCCGCCGAGGCGCTGGCCGCGGTGGTCGCCGGCGAACTGTCCGCGGACCGGGTGATCCCGTCGCCCTTCGACCCGCGGGTGGCCCCGGCGGTCACCGCGGCGGTCGCGGCCGCGGCCCGCGCGGAGGGCGTCGCCAGGCGGTAACGACCTGGGGGTAATGGGGAGTGGATCAGGGAGCGGCGTCATGTGGCTTCGGATCCAGGGCGGAGGAGGGAGGCGACGCGGTGGGGGCCCCTCCCACGCCGCATGCTGTGGGGGAGTCG
>NZ_JACEGK010000424.1:0-7057 GCF_056859195.1 Streptomyces sp. NH27 | reverse complement strand
GGTAAGGCCCGCATGCCTTGATGCCGCCCCTTACATCCTGCTTCGCGCCATACGTGCAGCGCCCAACTCGCCCACCAGGAAGGCCCACCCGCCATGATCGGCACCGCGCACGCCGCCGCACCGCCCACCACCGCCGCCCACCGCGACCCGAACGTGCTGCGCTGGCTGACCGCGTACACCGCGTCCCTGCTCGGCGACAGCGTCTACTTCCTCGCCCTCGGTTTCGCCGCCGCGAAGGTGGCGTCGCCCGGCGAGGTGGGCATGGTCATGGCCGTCGGCGCCGTACCGCGCGCCCTGCTCATGCTCGGCGGGGGAGTGGTGGCCGACCGTTTCGGCCCGCGCCGGGTGGTGATCGGCAGCGACGCGGTGCGCTGCGTGCTGATCCTCACCGCCGCGGCGGTGCTCGCGCTGGCCTCGCCCGGACTGTGGCTGCTGGTGGCCGTCGCGCTCGTCTTCGGCGTCGTGGACGCGCTGTTCATGCCCGCGGTCGGCGCGTTGCCGCCGCGGCTCGTCGCCCGCGACCAGCTCGTCCGGCTCCAGGGGATGCGCGCGCTCGCCGTCCGCACCGGCGACATCGCCGGGCCGCCGATCGGCGGGCTCGCCATGGGACTTGGCGGCGCGAGCACCGCGTTCGCCGTGGCCGGCGGCCTGTTCGCGCTGTCCGTGCCGCTCCTGATCACCACCCGCATCGGCGAGTTGAAGCAGGACCACGACGCCACGCCGACCACCGAGCCCGAGCCCGAGCCCGAGTCCGGCTCCGGCGACGACAGCGCCTGGGTCGAACTGCGCGCCGGGTTGCGCTACATACGCCGGCACCGGCTGGTCGGCCCGCTCGTGCTGTCCGGCGCCCTCAGCGAACTCGGCCTCATCGGCCCGCTCAACATCGGCATGGTGCTGCTCGCCCGGCAACGCGGCTGGGGCTCCACCGGATACGGCTGGATCATCGCCGCGTTCGGGGCCGGCGCGGCCACCAGCGCGCTGCTGATGGCTGTACGCGGCAGGTTCCGCAGGGCCGGTGCCGTGCAGATCGTCACGCTCTTCGCGAGCTCCCTGACGATCGGGCTGATCGGCGCGGCCCCCGTCCTCGGGGTCGCCGTCGCGCTCGCCCTGCTCGCCGGGCTCATCTGCGGGGTCTGCGGCGGCCTTGCCGTCGCCATGATCCAGTCCGCGTCCGACCCCGCCTACCTCGGCCGCGTCACCTCCGTCATGAGCCTCACCGGCTTCGGCATCGCACCCCTCGTCTACCCCCTCTTCGGCGTCGCCGTCGCCTCCTTCGGCCCCGCGCCCGTCTTCCTCACCAGCGCCGCCATCAGCATGCTCGGCGGCGTCGTCGGCCTCGTCTCCCCGGCGGTGCGCTCTGCGAAGTGAGCCGCACTTGTCCGCCCGGGTTTCAGCCCTCTTCTGCGGGGGAGCCGCACAAACCCAGGGGCGCGTGGGGGTACCACCCAGGCGAAGCTCTGGGGGAGAACGGCGCGAGCAACCCTCCACCGGCAGGTGGTCCCTCAACTCACAGGACCGGGCAACCCGGGGGGTCCAGTTCGGCTAGACCCCTAGATTCGCTTCGTACGCCTTCGTGACGGCCTCTTCCGGGCCGTCCGTCTCGACCTTTGCCGCGGCCTGGCGGCCGAACGCGAACATCGTCAGTTCGGCCGGCTCACCGGTCACGGTGACGACGGGAGTGCCCTTGTGGGCGACGGCGGTCCGCCCGTCCGGGCAGCGCAGCACGAGCCCGACCGGACTGCGCCGCCCGAGCAGCCGGGCGGCGCGCGCCAGCCGGGCCCAGAGCGCGTCGGCGAAGACGGGGTCGATCGTGCGCGGGGTCCAGTCCGGCGCCGCACGCCGTACGTCCTCGGTGTGGACGTAGAACTCCAGCGTGTTGGACGCTTCGTCCACCTGCTTGAGGGAGAAGGGCGACAGCCGCGGCGGGCCGGTCCTGATCAGCTGGATCAACTCGGAGAACGGCTTTGCCGCGTACTCGCTGCGGACCCGCTCCAGGCGGTCGGCGAGCCGCGGCACCACCATCCCCACGGCCGCGTCGCCCCGGCGTTCGCGCACCACGACGTGGGCGGCGAGGTCCTTGGCGGTCCAGCCCGCGCAGAGCGTCGGGGCGTCGGGCCCCGAACGCTCCAGCAGGTCGGCGAGAAGCAGACGTTCACGCTGCGCATGGGTCGTCATACCGCAAGGCTAACCATCCGGCGGCCGAAACATCTGTTTCCGGCCGCCCTGATCACCGAAGTCGCCGCGAACGGATGCGCCACGGCGCCGCCGCCGCACCCGTCGCCGGTCAGAGCTTGCTGTACAGCTTGGTGTGGTTCGTCCCGTTGTTGCGGGTCAGCGAGCAGGTGACGGTCTTCTTGCCCTGCAGCTCGTACGTGATGAGCTTCGGGAACAGCGCGTACGGGTAGTACTCCCGGCCGTCGTGCGGCAGATGCTTGCGCGCGTCGGTCTGGCACAGCGACAGCGCCTTGCTCTGGATGTCGGCGTCGGTGTCGAAGGTGCCGCTCAGCGTCTCGTTGGCGACCACCTGCGCGTCGTGCGAGGAACTGCACGAGCGCTTCGTCACCTCCGAGACCGACGGGGTCAGGGACGGCGCGTCGAAGCAGACGCCCGGCTTCAGCGAGACATACGGCACCAGCTTCTCGTCCGGCGAGGCCGGGTCGGTGGGCAGGCCGGTGTCGTCGTCGGTGGGCAGGTCCGTCGGGAGGTCCAGCGTCGGTTCGTCCGTCGGGAGGTCCGTCGGCAGCGTGAAGCTCGGCGTGGGCATGTCGGTCGGCAGCCCGCTGATGCTGATGCTGTGGGTCGGCTTGTCGTCGGCCTGCTTCTTCTTGTCACCGCCACTGCTGGCCATCGCGACGCCGCCGATGATCGCGCCGATCACCACGACCGCGCCGACCGCGATCCACACGTTGCGCTTGGTGTTGTTCGGCGGCGGCGGGGGCTGCTGGTAGCCGAAGCCCTGCTGGCCACCCGGGTAGCCGTAGCCGGCCGGCGGCATCGGCGGGCCCGGCTGACCGGGCGGGCCGTACCCGCCCGGCTGGCCCTGCTGCGGATAGCCGTACGGCTGCTGGCCGTCGGGCTGCTGCGGATAGCCGTACGACTGGCCACCGCCCGGCTGTTGGGGAGCGCCGTAGCCGCCTTCACCCGGCGGGGGAGGAGGCGGTGGCGGCCCGAAGCCCTGCGGCGGTCCAAAACCGCCGCCTTGCTCTGGAGGCGGCGGCGGACCATCTGGCGGCGGCGGAGGAAAACCCATGGCAAAAGAATGCCCCATACGGGTGACGCGGGGCGAGCGCCTACCGCATAGCGGACAACCGCCTTGCGGCGTTTGTCGGTTGATGCGGCTTTTCTCGTCGCGGCGAATCGGCGGCAGAATGGAGACATGCCCTCGACTTCACTCGACCCTGCGATCACCGCGCGCCTCAAGCGCAACTCCGATGGGCTGGTTCCGGCCATCGCCCAGCAGTACGACACCGGTGAGGTGCTGATGCTCGGGTGGATGGACGCCGAGGCACTGCACCGCACCCTCACGACCGGCCGCTGCACCTACTGGAGCCGCAGCCGTCGCGAGTACTGGGTCAAGGGCGACACTTCCGGCCACGTCCAGCACGTCAAGTCCGTGGCCCTCGACTGCGACGGCGACACGATCCTCGTCCGTGTCGACCAGACCGGCGCCGCCTGCCACACCGGCGACCGCACCTGCTTCGATGCGGATCTCCTGCTGGAGGGCTAGCGGACCCCCCGGGTTGCCCGGTCCTGTGAGTTGAGGGACCACCTGCCGGTGGAGGGTTGCTCGCGCCGTTCTCCCCCAGAGCTTCGCCTGGGTGGTACCCCCACGCGCCCCTGGGTTTGTGCGGCTCCTTCCGCGAAAGGAGGGCCACAACCGGCGGATGGTCCGGGAGCGACCGGGCCGGGCAGCCCGGGCGGACAGGGGCACCCGGGTGCGGATACCCTCTGCGGCCATGGATATCGCTACGTTCCGCAAACTCGCCGTCGACCGTCGTGTCATCCCGGTCAGCAGGCGATTGCTCGCGGACGGCGACACCCCGGTCGGCCTGTACCGAAAGCTCGCGGGTGAGCGCGTCGGCACCTTCCTGCTGGAGTCCGCGGAGGACAGCAAAGCCTGGTCCCGCTACAGCTTCGTCGGGGTCCGCTCGGCCGCGACGCTGACCGCGCGTGACGGGCAGGCCCACTGGCTCGGCACCCCGCCGGTGGGCGTTCCGGTGGAGGGCGACCCGCTGGTCGCGCTACGGGCCACCATCGAGGCACTGCACACCCCGCGCGATCTGGTCGAGGGCATGCCCCCGTTCACCGGCGGCATGGTCGGCTACCTCGGCTACGACATCGTCAGGCGGCTGGAGCGGATCGTCGACCACGGCAGCGACGAACTCCGGCTGCCCGAGCTGACGATGCTGCTCAGCTCGGACCTGGCCGTGCTGGACCACTGGGACGGCAGCGTGCTGCTGATCGCCAACGCGATCAACCACAACGACCAGGACACCGGCGTGGACGAGGCGTACGCCGACGCGGTGGCGCGGCTGGACGCGATGCAGGCGGACCTGGGCCGCCCGGTCGAGCACCCGCCGGTCGCGCTGCCGCCCTCGGAACTGCCCGAGTACACCGCCCGGTGGGGCGGCCAGGACTTCCGGGACGCCGTGGAGGACGTCAAGGAGCGGATCAGGGCGGGCGAGGCGTTCCAGGTGGTGCCCTCGCAGCGGTTCGAGACGCCGTGTACGGCGAGCGCGCTGGACGTCTACCGGGTGCTGCGGGCCACCAACCCGAGCCCGTACATGTACCTGCTGCGCTTCCCCGGCGAGGACGGGGGCGCGGAGGGCGGCTTCGACGTGGTCGGGTCCAGCCCCGAGGCGCTGGTCAAGGTCGAGGACGGGCACGCCCTGGTGCACCCGATCGCGGGCACCCGGCCGCGCGGCGCCACCCCGCAGGCCGACGCGGCGCTCGCCGAGGAACTGCTGGCCGACCCCAAGGAGCGGGCCGAGCACCTGATGCTGGTGGACCTCGGCCGCAACGACCTCGGCCGGGTCTGCGAACCCGGCAGCGTCGAGGTGGTCGACTTCATGTCGGTCGAGCGCTACTCGCACGTGATGCACATCGTCTCGACGGTCACCGGCCGGGTCGCGCCCGGCCGTACCGCCTTCGACGTGCTCACCGCCTGCTTCCCCGCGGGCACTCTCTCCGGTGCCCCCAAGCCCCGCGCGATGCAGATCATCGAGGAACTGGAGCCCACCAGGCGGGGGTTGTACGGGGGTTGCGTCGGCTACCTCGACTTCGCCGGCGACTCCGACACCGCGATCGCCATCCGCACCGCGCTGCTCCGCGACGGCACCGCGTATGTCCAGGCGGGCGCGGGCATCGTCGCCGACTCCGATCCCGTCGCCGAGGACACGGAGTGCCGCAACAAGGCGGCCGCGGTCCTGCGGGCCGTGGGCACCGCCAATGCGTTGTCGCGGTGACCGGACCTTCCGGGGTGCCTTGTTCTGTCGGTTGAGGGACCACCTGCCGGTGGGGGTTGCTCGCGCAGTTCCCCGCGCCCCTGGTTTCGTGCCGCTCTTCCGCGGAAGAACGGCAACCCCCAAGGGCACGGGGAACTGAACTCAACCGGCCACCCGGGCCGACCCGTTCGGCGTCAGCCGGTGAACGCCGCGAGGCCGTTCGGGGTGCCGAGGCCGGTGGGGCCGTCGTACCCGGTGGTGCCGCTGCACAGGTAGGACGGGCTGCACGAGCCGTTCGACCCGCTGGTCACGTCATTGAGGTCGGACGTGTGGCTGTACGGGAACGACGCCGGCGTGGAGCCGGCCGACGGGGTGCCCGCGAGCGCGTAGACCGAGGCGATGATCGGCGAGGACACGCTCGTGCCGCCGAACACCTCCCAGCCGCCGTCGCCGCCGTAGGTGTCGTTAACCGCGACACCGGTGCTGGGGTCGGCCACCGCCGAGACGTCGGCCACCGTGCGCTTCGAGCAGCCGCTGTCCGTCTGCCAGCTCGGCTTCGCGTCGTAGGCCGAGCAGCCCGAGCCCGAACCGTTCCACGCGGACTCGCTCCAGCCGCGGGCGGAGGAGTCGGCGGTCAGCGCGGTGCCGCCGACCGAGGTGACGTACCGCGAGCCGGCCGGGTACTCCACGCCGTAGCCGGAGTCGCCCGCGCTGACCGTGATCGCCACGCCCGGGTGGTCGAAGTACGAGCTGTCGTACGACGAGTCGGACGAGGACTCGCCGCCGCCGTAGCTGTTGGAGACGTACTTCGCGCCCAGCGACACCGCGGTGTTCACCGAGGTGCCCAGGTCGCTCATCGAGGCGCTGCTCGCCTCCACCAGGAGGATGTGGCACTGCGGGCAGGTCGCGCTGACCATGTCGACGTCGAGTGAGATCTCCTCCGCCCAGCCGGCGTCGGCGCTCGGCAGCGAGGAGGCGCTGCCGCTCTGACCGACCTTGCTGAAGCAGCCGTTGGCGGTGGTGCACGCCGGCAGGCCGTAGGTGGAACGGTAAGTGGCGAGGTCCGCTTCGGCGTTGGGGTCGTCGTACGCGTCGACGATCGCCACGGTCGCGTCGGAACCGCCGGTGGTGGGCAGGTTGTAGGCGGCGTGCAGGTCGTCCGGGCCGAAGCCGGAGGGCGCCGCGGCCGGGTCGACCGCACCGCTGGACCTTGCCAGGGTGCTCGCCCCGCTGGTGACCTTGACGGCCTGACACGCCATCTGGCCGGCCTTCGTGGCGCCGGCGCAGGAATGGGCCGTCCGCAGGCCGTGCACGGCCGGGGCCGCCTGCGCCGAGGAGGCGAGGGCGAGTCCGGACGCGGCGAGCCCCGCCGCTGCGGTGAGGGCGAGGCCGGTACGGATGGATATCGGGCTGAGGGTGCCGAGGGTGAAACGCAAGCGACTGCCTCCTGTGGTGGGGGGAACCGAGGAGCGTGTGTGAACGCTGTGATTTCTGAGTGCTTTTGGGAACAGTGGGACGAGCGGAACGGTATGTCTGACCGGAGCACGTCAACAAGAAGGTGGCGGTGATCTCCGCCTTACCTTCACCAGCCGGACGCGCGGGCTCCCCACGAC
>NZ_JACEGK010000423.1:0-7070 GCF_056859195.1 Streptomyces sp. NH27 | reverse complement strand
AGACAGCCCGGCACTCCGCGTTCAACGGGCTCAACGGGCGGCGCGGGCGCGCCGGGCCGTCCGGACCGGCGCGGGCCCGACGGTGATGACGGCGACGGCGGCCGCGGTGAGGGCGGCCCCGAGACCTTCGCCGGCGCTGCGTGGCCGCCGGCCGAACCGCCCGCCGCGGACAGTTCCCGGCGCGCCACCGGCGAGCGGAACCGCCGCGACCTCGACGAGCCGCCGCGCGCAGGGGTTGTCGGTGCCATAGGAGCATGGGCGCGGCGGCTGGCCGGCGGTCGCCAGGTGCCCGACGACGCCGGGCCCGAGGCGGCCACGGCCGACCCGGCCGCCGCGGAGGCGCTGCGCGAGCGCTGGCCCGACCCGGCCGCGGTCCTGCTGACCGTGCTCGGCCCGGGCCGCCGGCTGTGGGAGCGCGGCCCCACCCACCCGGACGCGCTGACCGTGCGGCTGGGCACCGCCGACCTGCCGGCGCCGGACGGCGGTGGGCTGCTGCGCGGCGCCCCGTACACCGTGGACCTGCGAGCCCCCGCCACCTCGGCGCTGACCCTGGCCGGTCCCCGGCCGCGGCTGGCCGGGCTGGCCAGGGCGCTGCTCGCGCAGCTCTGCGCGCTGCACTCGCCCGCCGTGCTGGAAGTGGTGCTGGTCAGCGCGGACCGTACCCGGGGCGCCGACGAGCGCACCGAGGAGTGGTCCTGGCTGAACTGGCTGCCGCATCTGCGGCCCGCGCACAGCCAGGACTGCCGGCTGCTGCTCGCCTTCGACCGCGACCAGGCCGAGGCCCGCACCTCCGAGCTGGTCCGGCGGCTGGAGTCCGGCCCGCTCGGGCCCGGGTGGGCGACCGCGCCGGAGTCCGCCGTCGCCGCCGCCACGGCCCGCTACGACGGCCCGTACACGCTTCTCGTCCTCGACGGCGACCCCGGCTCCGCGGCCCTGCGCGACGCCCTGACCCGGATATCCATGGCCGGCCCGTCGGCGGGCATCCATGTGCTGTGCCTCGCCGAGACCGGTGAACGCCCCACCGTCCAGGGCGGTCTGGTGGCCCATGTCTCCGGCGACGTGGCGACCACGCTGCGGTTGGAGCCGGTCCCGGGGGCGTACGACGCGGCGGTGGGCGCGGGCACGTACCCGGCCGAGCCGGCGGACGGCACGATAGTGCTGGACGCGGTGTCCGCGGTGTGGGCCGAGCACTTCGCGCGGGCGCTCGCGCCGCTGCGGGAGGCCGACGCGGGCTCGGTGGACGTACCGTCACGGCATGTGCTGCCGGGCACCGTTCGGTTGCTGGACGAGCTCGATCTCGCGATCGCGACGCCCGCCCGGATCGCGGCACGATGGGGCGAGGCGCCCGGGGCCGCCGCGAGTGCGGCCGCGGTGATCGGGGTGGGGGCGGCCGGCCGGGTGGCCGTCGACCTGGTGGCCGAGGGGCCGCACGCGATCGTCGGGGGCGCGCCCGGCACCGGGAAGACCGAGCTGCTGCGTTCGCTGGTGGCCGCGTTGGCCGCGTCCGACCGGCCGGAGCGACTGGCACTGGTGCTGGTGGACGGGGCCGGGGCGGAACGCGGTGAGGGGCTGGCCTCCTGCGCCGACCTGCCACACGTCTCCACGCACTTGGTGGCCTCGGAGCCGGTACGGATGCGGGAGTTCGCGCAGGCGCTGAGCGCGGAGCTGAAGCGGCGGGCCGAGGTGCTCGGCGACGAGGACTTCGCGGGGTGGCACGGGCGGGGCCCGGTGGCGGGGCTGGTGCCGCAACAGGGCGGGCGCAGGGGAGGTTCCGGTTCGGGTGACTCCGCGGCCGGTTCTGCCGCTTCGACCCGTTCGACCCGTACGGCCAATTCGGCCGCCGGCGCGGCTGGTTCGGCCGCCGGCGCGGCTGGCGCTGCCGCTGGTTCGGCCGGTTCCGGGGCCGGCGGCGGCGCGCGGCCCGTGCCCGTACTCCCGCGCCTGGTCGTCGTCGTGGACGACTTCGACGCGCTCGTGGCGCCGGCCCTCGGCAGTCCGGGGCGGCCGTCGGCGGGCAGCGTGGTGCGGGCGCTGGAAGCGGTGGCGCGGGACGGCGAACGGCTCGGCGTCCACCTCTTCGCCGCGACCGGCCGCCCCGAGCGCACCGCGGGCACCGACGCCGACGAGCGGGCCCGGCTGCGGATCGCGCTGCGGACCGCCGACCCGGAGTCGGCCGCGCTGCTGGTGCACGTCGAGGACCCGGCGGGACTGGACGACGCCGTGCCCGGGCGCGGCTATCTACGGCGCCCCGGCGGCGCGGTGACGCCGTTCCAGGCCGCCCGGGTCAGCGCGCGCATACCGCGTACGGCAACGCTGCGACCGACCGTGGTGCCGCTGGAGTGGGAGCGGATGGGCGACCCGCCGGCCCGCCGCCAGGTGCGCGAACTCGGCAACGGGCCAACCGACTTGGCGCTGCTGGCGAGCGCCCTGCAACGCGCCGCCGAGACGCCGCCGGAGGACCCCGCCCCGCGGGGCGCGGCCGAACCCGCGTCCGCCACCGCGCCGGCCGCACTGATCCGGCCGCGGATCTGATGTCCCTCCCGGCACTGCTGCCGTGACCGGTGGCCCCGGCCCGCACGTGTTCAAGTGCGGGCCGGGGTCCTCCGGTCGATGCCCGGCCCGGTATCCGTACCGACGGCCGGCCAGGGACGCGGCACGGCGCGGCACCCCTGCCGATGGCCGGCCAGCGAGTCGCCGTGGCGCGGCGATCCGGACAACTCCCTTGTCAGGGGCCATGATTCTGCGTCCGCCGGGCGGTTCCGCATGGCTTTCGACCCGGTCCTGACGGTCCGTCCGGACCTGCCCCCGAAGGGATTGCTCCAAGATCACGGCATAGTCACAATGACCCACGCAAGTCCGTGTAAGACCTTGCGAGCGCCGTCGCGACGGGCGTAGGACAGTCGCCACGGGACTGAGGGGATGACGACATGCGTACCTTAAAGCGCACACACACCGAGCACGCACGACGGAGCACTACGCGTATAGCGCTCGCCGCGGTGGCGGTGTCGGCGCTTGCGCTCACCACCGCGGCATGCGGCGGGGGCAGCGACAAGAAGGACGAAAGCAAGAACACGTCGTCGGCGTCCTCCTCGGGGAGCGACGGAAGCGGGCTGAACCTGCCCGACCTGCACGGCCAGAAGCTCGAGGTCGCGGCGGTGTGGACCGGCCCCGAACAGAAGGCGTTCCAGAAGGTCCTGGACCAGTTCGACAAGCTCACCGGCGCGAAGTCCACCTTCGTACCGACCGGTGACAGCCAGTCGACCTTCCTCGGCACGAAGATCGAGGGCGGCGCGCCGCCGGATGTCGCGTTCCTCGCCCAGCCGGGCGTGCTGCACCAGTTCGCCGACAAGGGCTGGCTCAAGCCCCTCGGCAGCGGCGCGCAGGCCCAGTTGAGCAAGAACTACTCCAAGGGCTGGCAGGACCTGGGCGCTTGGAAGGGCAAGCAGTACGGCGTCTACGCCAAGGTCGCCAACAAGTCGCTGATCTGGTACAACACCGCCGCCTTCAGCAACGCGGGCGCGACCGTGCCGAAGACCTGGGCGGACTTCCTGAAGACCGCCGAGACCGTCTACGAGTCCGGCACCCCCGCGGTGTCGATCGGCGGCGCGGACGGCTGGACCCTCACCGACTGGTTCGAGAACATCTACCTCTCGCAGGCCGGTCCGGCGAAGTACGACGCGCTCACCACACACAAGATCAAGTGGACCGACCCGTCGGTGAAGGCCGCGCTGACCACGCTCGGCCAGCTCTTCGGCAACAAGGACCTGGTCGCCGGCGGCACGTCCACCGCGCTCGCCGACGACTTCCCGAAGTCGGTCACCCAGGTGTTCAGCGGCAACCCGCCGAAGGCCGCCATGGTTTACGAGGCCGACTTCGTGGCGTCGTTCATCACCGCCAACACCAAGGCCAAGGTCGGCACGGACGCGAAGGTGTTCCCGTTCCCGGCCGTCGGCAACGGCAAGGCGCCGGTGGTCAGCGGCGGTGACGTCGGTGTGGCGCTCAAGGACAACGCGGGCGCGCAGGCGCTGCTCACCTACGTGGCGTCCACCGACGCGGCCAAGATCTGGGCGTCCAGCAGCGGTTACCTCTCGCCGAACAAGTCGCTGCCGTTCTCGGCGTATCCGGACGCGACCGAGCGCACCATCGCCCAGGCGCTGATCTCCTCCGGTGACGACTTCCGGTTCGACATGTCGGACCAGGCGCCGGCGGCGTTCGGCGGCACCAAGGGGCAGGGCGAGTGGAAGGACCTGCAGGACTTCCTCGCCAAGCCGTCCGATGTGGCCGGCGCGCAGGCCAAGTTGGAGTCCGACGCGGCCAAGGCGTACGGGAGCTGACGCCGGATGACTGACGCCTCTGTTCCAGGGGCGGGCGGTCCGGTCGGAGCGGGTGGCGGCATCTCCGGTGCCGTCCCCGTTCCGGCCGGGCCGGGTCCCGTCGAGGGGTCCGCTCCGGGCTCCGTCGAGGGGCCCGGCTCCGGCCGGCGCCCCGGAAAGCGCCGCAGCGTCATGGGCACCCGCCCGTGGATAGCCGCGCTGTTCCTGCTTCCCGCGCTGGTCCTGCTGGGCGCGCTGGTGGCGTATCCGATCGGCTACACCGTCTACCGCAGCCTCTTCAACGCGAGCGGCGACTCGTTCGTCGGGCTGAAGAACTTCGGCACGGTCTTCACCGACCACGGCATTCTCACCGCGGTCCGCAACAACGCGATCTGGGTGGTGGTGGCGCCCACCGTGGCGACCGCGCTCGGCCTGGTCTTCGCGGTACTCACCGAACGGGTGCGCTGGGGAACGGCGTTCAAGCTGATCATCTTCATGCCGATGGCCATCTCGATGCTGGCCGCGGGCATCATCTTCCGGCTGGTGTACGAGCAGGACCCGTCGCGCGGTGTGGCGAACGCCGTGGTGGTGGCCGTGCACGACACGTTCACCAGCAACTCCGCCTACCCGGGGGCGCGTCCGCGGCCGGACAGCGACCTGAAGCCGACCTCCGGCGGGTCGTTCACCTCCACGTCCACCGCGAGCATCGGTACGTCGGCGGACCTGCCGCTGGTCGGCATCCCGCCGACCGAACTGCCGTCCAACGCGCAGCAGGCCAAACCGGCCCCGGCGAAGCCGGGTTCGGTGACCGGAACGGTGTGGCTGGACTTCCGGCCCGGCGGTACCGGCAAGCCCGATGTGATCGACCCGGGCGAGAAGGCGCTGTCCGGGGTGAAGGTGGAGGCGGTCAAGGACGGCAAGGTGATCGCCTCGGCCAAGTCCGGCAAGGACGGCACCTACTCGCTGCCGGCGAAGGCGGCCGGCGCCCAACTGCGGCTGCCCGCCTCGAACTTCTCCGGCAAATACAACGGCATCAACTGGCTCGGCCCGGATCTGGTCACCCCGTCGATCATCGGCTCCTACGTATGGATGTGGGCCGGCTTCGCAATGGTGCTGATCGCGGCGGGACTTGCCGGGGTGCCGCGCGAACTACTGGAGCAGGCCCGGGTGGACGGCGCGGGCGAGTGGCAGGTCTTCCGCCGGATCACCGTGCCGCTGCTGGCCCCCGTGCTGGTGGTGGTGATGGTGACGCTGATGATCAACGTGCTGAAGATCTTCGACCTCGTCTACATCATCGCGCCAGGCAACACCCAGTCCAACGCCAACGTGCTCGCCCTCCAGCTCTATCTGTCGTCCTTCGGCGGCGGCAACAACCTGGGCGTCGGCAGTGCGATCGGCGTGATCCTGCTGCTGCTGGTGCTGCCCGTCATGATCTTCAACATCCGGCGGCTGCGCAGGGAGGGACGGCGATGAGCGCGGATGCGACGGATGAGGGCGCGATCGCGGAAACGGGTACGGGTACGGGTTCCGGTGCTGATGCCGGTGCCGGCGCGGACACGACTACGACGGCGACTGCGGGTGCGGGTGCGGGTGCGGGTGCGGGTGCGGCCGTGACGGGTGCCCCGGGCACGGCGGCGGCTTCGGGCGCCGGCCGGCGCGGGATCGGGGCACGGCTGGCCGGCGCCGCGAGTGGCGGCCTGCTCCGGCTGGTCCTGCTGGTGGTGGCGCTGTTCTGGCTGATGCCCACGATCGGGCTGCTGCTGTCCAGCCTGCGCAGCCGGCAGGACATCGCGGCCACCGGCTGGTGGAAGGTCTTCACCTCGCCGACCCAGCTCACGGTCACCAACTACCGTTCCCTGCTGGACAACCACGCGATCACCAGTTCGCTGTGGAACACCGCGCTGATCACCGTCCCGGCCACCTTGCTGGTCGTGGTGATCGGGTCGCTGGCCGGCTACGCCTTCGCGTGGATGGAGTTCCCCGGCCGCGACTGGTGGTTCATCGGGGTGGTGGCGATGCTGGTGGTGCCGGTGCAGGTGGCGCTGGTTCCGGTGGCGAAGCTCTTCGGCAAGATCGGGATCTTCGGCGACATCTCCGGGGTGGTGCTCTTCCACACCGCCTTCGGACTGCCGTTCGCGATCTTCCTGCTGCGGAACTTCTTCGCCGAGATCCCACGGGAGTTGCTGGAGGCGGCCCGGCTGGACGGCGCCGGTGAACTGCGGCTGTTCGTCCGGGTGATCATGCCGCTGGGCGGCCCCGCGATCGCCTCGCTCGGCATCTTCCAGTTCCTTTGGGTGTGGAACGACATGCTGGTCGCGCTGATCTTCGCGAACAGCGACTCGCAGCCGATCACGGTCGCCCTCCAGCAGCAGGTGCGGCAGTTCAGCGACAACATCGACATCCTGGCGCCCGGCGCCTTCCTGTCGATGGTGGTCCCGCTGATCGTGTTCTTCGCGTTCCAACGGCAGTTCGTCTCCGGCGTGATGGCCGGAGCGGTGAAGTAGCCCTTCCACGGCGCCCGTTCGACCGCCCCACCCGGCGGGTGAACGGGCGCCGTCATGCCCGCACGGCGCCCGCCGATGGCGGCCGCGGCTCCGTTCGTCACCGAAGTGCGCCGATACGCCTACGAGTTGACGACCGAGCCGGTCCCGGAACAGGCGCCCTCGGTACCATCGGGCGTTTCGACTATCCAAGGGGGGTGCCCGACATCGCCGGCCACGACGACGGACACAGGTACAGCGACGGACCCGCGTACGG
>NZ_JACEGK010000422.1:0-7071 GCF_056859195.1 Streptomyces sp. NH27 | reverse complement strand
GGGTCTTCCCGTTCACCAGCTTTTTGCGCATGCTTTGAGTACCCGGGTAGCTGTCGGCAACGGTGTCCGGGTGACAATGCGACACTAGAGAGCTGTGAGTCGGCCATAACGAAACGAGGATCATCCCATGTTGCGAAACGGGTTGGAGCCGTGGCACCTGATCGTGGTGGCGATCGTCGTCATCGTGCTGTTCGGTTCCAAGAAGCTGCCTGAAGCCGCTCGCGGTCTCGGCAAGTCGATGCGCATCCTGAAGTCCGAGGCGAAGGCGATGAAGAGCGACGACGCGACGCCCGCCGGCGGCGCGCCCACCGCCTCCACCACCGCGGCCCCCGAGGCGATCACCCCCAGCGACGTGGTGACGGCCAACGAGGCGCAGACGCAGGAGCCCGCGACCGGCTCGGTGAAGTAGCCGCGGGCCGGTCGACCACGGCGCCGCGGCGCCTGCACCGGAGGCGCCCCGCGCGCTCCGGCAGGGCTCCGCGCCCGTAACAGGCCCCCCGCTTCCGGGACCCGGCAGTCTTGGTACGTTCATGACGTCCGGGTGCGGGAAGCGAGCGAGGGGGCCTGTTGTGTCGTCGGGGGCGGGTACGAGTACGGGGCACGGGCCGGAGCGGGAACAGGAAGGTGCCGCCGGGGACAGACCGGGGCTCCCGGAGAACCCGGCGCGCGCGGGAAGGACCGGGCACCCGGGAAGCGCCGGCGGGCACTCCGCCCCCGGCCGTGGCGGTGCGCACACCGCGGGCGATGGCGCCGTACCCCCGGAGTTCGTGGCCGGCTTCCCCGAGACGCTGGCCGAGATATCCCGCAGCTGCCGCACCCTCACCCGCGCCGAGCGGGAGAGCCGCCGCGTCCTCGGCGAGCACGCCGCCGACTCCGGGTTCGGGCTGCGCGAGCTGACCGCCGTCCACCTCGCCGAGGCCCGGCGGGCCTGGCTGCATCTGCCGGGCGTGGCCGGGGCACGCGACGCGGGCGAGCTGCGCCAGGTCGGCAGCGCCGTACTCGCCGCGCTGGAGACGGGGATCGCCGCCCTCGCCGAGGGGCACGCACGGGCCCAGCGGCACGCGGTGCGCCGTGCCGAGACGGCCCGCCGGACGTTCATCGACGACCTCCTCTACGGCCGCAGCGACCCGGGCCGGATCGCCGAACAGGCCGAGGGCTTCGGGCTGCGGCTGGCCGAGCGCCATGTCGTCGCCGTCGCCGCGCCGTCCGCCGACGACTCGTATCACGAGACGCATCCGCTGCTGCACCGTGTCGAGCGCGAGCTCGCCGGCCGCTTCGGCGACCATGACGTGCTCGTCGCGTCGAAGGACGGCCGCCTCGTCTGTGTCGCCCCGACCGAGCAGCGGCCCGCCCTCGACGCCTTCGTCAAGCTCGCCGCCGCCGGGCGGGTGGCCATCAGCCGCCCGCACAGCGGCGCCGTCGGAGTGGTCCGCTCCTACGAGGAGGCGCTCAGCGCCCTCGACCTCGCTGACCGGCTGGGCCTGACCGCGTCCGTGCTCAACGCCGCGGACCTGCTGGTCTTCCCCGTCCTCATGCGGGACCGCGCCGCGATGTCCGACCTGGTGCGTACGGTCCTCGGCCCGCTCGTCCACGCCCGCGGTGGCGCCCAGCCCCTCGTCGAGACCATCTCCGCCTACGCCGCCGCCGGCTACGTCAACGCCGAGGCCGCCCGCCGGCTCGACCTCAGCGTGCGCGCGCTGTCCTACCGCCTCGAACGCATCGCCGCCCTCACCGGCTTCGACCCGGACGACGCGCTCCAGCGCTACACCCTCGAAACCGCCGCCCTCGGCGCCCGTCTCCTCGACTGGCCCACCCGCGCGCTCTGACCAGCCCGCGACGGGCCGGCAGGCGAACGACATCCGCAAGGGCCATCCACCCGGAGCCAGAGGGGCGCGGGGAACTGCGCGACCAACCACCGCCTACCGCGAGGCGAACGACATCCGCAAGGGTCACCTACCCAGGGCCGGTTCAGCCCGGGCGGCAGCCCGGCGCACCGCGGTCCGCCACCTCGCACGCCTCCGCCTCCTCCGCCCGGACGGTGTCGCACTCCGCGCGCAGGCCCGCGCTGATCGCGCGGCCGATCTCGCGCAGGGCGTCGAGCTGCTCGGGGGTGAGGATGTCGAAGAGGTGCTCGCGGACGGCGGTGACATGACCGGGCGCGGCCGCCGCGAGGGCGTCGAAGCCGGCCGGGGTCAGCTCGCAGACCCAGCCGCGGCGGTCGCCGTCGGCGGGGCGGCGGCGTACCCAGCCGTTCGTCTCCCGGGCGGAGACGGCGTGCGAGAGTCGGCTGCGGGAGAAGAGGGAGGCGTCGGCCAGCTCGCTCATCCGCAGGCACCGCCCGGCGGACTCCGAGAGCCGGACCAGGATCTCGTAGTAGGCCATGGGCATACCGGAGTCCTGGCGCAGCTGACGGTCGACGTACGCGGAGAACTCCACGGTCGAAGCCATGTAGGCCCGCCAGATCTCCTGCTCGTCATCGGTCAGCCAGCGCACGTCGTCCATGGCTCCAGCATACGTGTGGTTGAACTTTCAATACCAGCGCAGTAGGGTCGGTGAAAGCTCAATGATCTCGCATGCATCCCAGTTTCCGTTCGAGGAGCCTTCCCTATGAGCACGCAGACCGAAGTGATCGACGGCTACGTCGCCGGCGCCTGGAAGATCGACACCGTGCACTCGGACGTGTCGTTCTACGTCCGCCACCTCGGCATCTCGAAGGTCCGCGGTCACTTCGCGGCCTTCGAGGGCGCCATCGTCACCGCGGAGAACCCGCTGGAGTCCACGGTCAACGCCGTGATCAGGACCGACTCGGTGAGCACCAACAACGAGGGCCGTGACGCCCACGTGCGCGGCGCGGACTTCCTCGACGTCGAGCAGTTCTCCGAGCTGACCTTCTCCTCCACCGGTATCCGGGCCAAGTCCGCCGAGGTCTTCGAGGTCGACGGCAACCTGACCCTGCGCGGTGTGACCAAGCCCGTCACCCTCGCCCTGGAGCTGAACGGCTTCGGCGTCGGTTTCGACGGCAACGCGGTGGCCGGTTTCTCCGCGGCCACCGAGATCAGCCGCGGCGAATTCGGGGTGACCGGCGGCGCCGCCGGTGCCGCGGTCGGCGACAAGATCCGGATCGTCCTGGAGATCGAGGCCGCGAAGGCCGACGCCTGAGCCACCTCTGATCCGGGCGGCATCGCCGGTCCGGACCACATCACCGGTCCGGGCACCATGACTGGTCGGGCCGGTCAACAACCGCTGAAAAGGGGCCCACTTCACCACCGGGCCCGCTGATCCACCTTCTGACGACGGCCGTTGTGGGCGCTTGATCCGCGCCTACGACGGCCGTCGCGTTTCGGTTGCAGGCGGACCAGGACATCTCAAGGCCGCCAAGTCTGCCGGGATGCGGAAATGCCGTACCCGCCCGCGCGCTGCCACGATCTGTCCGGCAGGACGGAACGGCAGAGGGGGGAGGCGCACCCGACATGGGGGAGTTCGTCGATGTGTGCCTCGGCTTTCCGACCGTCCTGTTCGGGGGGGCGCTGGTGGTCGTGGTGGGCTTCTGGGGCCTGGTGCTCGTCGGCGCGGCCGACTCGCACGGCCCGGGCCACCACGGCACCGACGGCGGCCACTCCATGGGACACGGGGGTGCCCATGGAGTCGCCGACTCCGGCGGCGACGGACTGGCGGGCCACGGGCACGTAGCGGGCCACGGGCACGCGGGCGGCGACGCCCACGACGGCGGTGACCAGTCCGCCGACTCCGGCCTGCTGGCCGCCGCCGGGCTCGACGGCGTACCCGTCACCGTGGTGCTCTCGCTGCTGATCGCGCTCGGCTGGTTCCTGAGCCTGGCCGGCTCGGCCGCCCTGAACGGCGCCGGGCTGCACGGCCCGGGCCGCGCCGTCGCCGATGTCGCCCTGATCGCCGCCGCGCTGTTCGGCGCCTGGCTGCTCACCTGGGTCCTGGTACGGCCGCTGCGCCGGCTCTTCCCGCACGAACAGCCGCCCTCCCGCGAGGACTTCGTGGGCCGGATCTGCGTGATCCGCACCGGCACCGTCACCAGCAGGTTCGGCCAGGCCGAGGTGGCCGCGCCCGATGGCTCCACCGCGATCGTCCAGGTCCGGCGGCCGGAAGAGGATACCGACGGCCCCCTCGCGGCCGGCGGCACCGCGCTGCTCTACGACTACGACGTGCAGGGCGAGTTCTTCTGGGCCGCACCCTACGAGGACCCGACGGCCGGACCGCCGCCGCCGCGCGCCCGGGTCCTGCCCTGATCGTGGCGCACCAGGTCGCCGCCACCCATCTGACACTTACTCATATCCGCTTCACCGCATCGAGGTTGGTCCGTCATGGATGCCACCGTCATCGGAATCGGCGTGCTCGTCGCCGTCCTCCTGCTCATCGCCCTGGGCGTGGTCGTCACCGTCACGAAGCTGTTCAGGAAGGTCTCCCAGGGCCACGCGCTGATCATCTCCAAGTCCAAGCACGTGGACGTGACCTTCACCGGCACCGTCGTGCTCCCGGTGCTGCACAGCGCCGAGTTGATGGACATCTCGGTGAAGACCATCGAGATCCAGCGCACCGGCCGTGAGGGTCTGATCTGCCAGGACAACATCCGTGCCGACATCCATCTGACGTTCTTCGTCCGGGTCAACAAGACCAAGGAGGACGTGATCAAGGTGGCGCAGGCGATCGGCACCGAACGCGCCAGCCACCAGGAGACGTTGCAGAAGCTGTTCGCGGCGAAGTTCTCCGAGGCGCTGAAGACGGTCGGCAAGCAACTGGACTTCGTCGACCTCTACACCCACCGCGAGCACTTCCGCGACCAGATCATCCAGGTGATCGGCACCGACCTCAACGGCTACCACCTCGAGGACTGCGCGATCGACTTCCTGGAGCAGACCCCGCTCACTCAGCTCGACCCGGCCAACATCCTTGACGCGCAGGGCATCCGGAAGATCACCGAGCTGACCGCGATCGAGCACGTGCGCACCAACGAGTTCCAGCGCACCGAGCAGAAGGAGATCACCCGGCAGAACGTCGAGGCCCGGGAGACCATCCTGGAGCTGGAACGCCGCCAGTCCGAGGCCGAGATCAAGCAGCGCCGCGAGGTCGACACGCTGCGGGCCAAGGAGGAGGCGGTCACCGCCAAGGTCCAGGAGGAGGAACGCCTGGGCGCGCAGGGCGCGTTCCTGCGCACCGAGGAGCAGCTGGGGGTGCAGCGGGAGAACCAGGCCCGCGAGGTCGCCGTCGCACAGAAGAACCGCGAGCGGGTGATCGCGGTGGAGAACGAGCGGATCGAGAAGGACCGGGTGCTGGAGGTCATCGCCCGCGAGCGCGAGACCGAACTGGCCAGGATCTCCAAGGAGAAGGAGGTCGAGGGCGAGCGCCGGGACGTCGCCGACGTGGTGCGCGAGCGGATCGCGGTGGACCGTACGGTCGCCGAGCAGGAGGAGTCGATCAAGCAGCTCCGTATGGTGCAGGAGGCCGAGCGGGAGCGGCAGGCGCTGATCATCACCGCGGAGGCGCAGGCACAGGAGCAGCTGGTCAAGGACATCAAGGCCGCCGAGGCCGCCGAGCAGGCCGCGCAGCACAAGGCCCGCGAGTCGCTGACGCTGGCCGAGGCCCGCAAGCGCGCCGCGGACCTGGACGCGGACGCCAAGGTGCGGCTCGCCGAGGGGCTGCGCGCGGAGGCGGCGGCACAGGGGCTCGCCGAGGTCGAGGTGCGCGAGCGCAGCGCGGCCGCGATCGCCAAGGTCGGCGTGGCCGAGGCCGAGGCGACCACCGCCCGGTTGAAGGCCGAGGCCGAGGGTGCCCGCGCCAAGTCCCTTGCCCAGGCGGAGGGTACGACCGCGCAGGCGGCTGCGGACGCGGCGATGATCGGCGAGCGGTTGAAGGCCGAGGCCGAGGGCGTCCGCGCCAAGTCCCTTGCCCAGGCGGAGGGTACGACCGCGCAGGCGGCTGCGGACGCGGCGATGATCGGCGAGCGGTTGAAGGCCGAGGCGGCCGGGCTGACCGAGAAGGCCGCGGCGATGGCCGCCCTCGACGACGCCTCGCGCGGACACGAGGAGTACCGGCTGCGGCTGGCCGCGGAGAAGGACGTCCGGCTGGCCGGGCTCGAGACGCAGCGGCAGATCGCCGAGGCGCAGGCGACCGTCCTGGCCACCGGGCTGGAGAAGGCGGACATCAGCATCGTCGGTGGCGACGACGTCTTCTTCGACCGGCTGCTCGGCGCGGTCAGCGCGGCCCGCTCGGTGGACTCCTTCGTGGCCAACTCCGAGACGGTGCGGGCCGTGGCGGCACCGTGGCTGGACGGGTCGGACCGGTTCGCGCAGGACGCCACCCGGGTACTGTCCTCGCTCGGCGCGGGGATGGGTGGCATGAGTGTGGCCGGTCTGCTCAATCGGTTGATCGCGAATGGTGGCCCGCAGGCCGGCGGGCTCCAGCAACTGCTGGACCAGGCACGGGCGATGGGGATCGCCGACACCTCTGTGGCGGGCGTCGCGGGTGCGGTCGGTGCTTCCGGCTCCGGTGCTTCGGGTGCCTCGGGTGCCGCTGTTTCCGGCGCGTCCGCCGCCGCCGGGACCGCGGTGAACGGCAACTCGGGCGCGACCGGCGGTGCACAGGCGAACGGACTGGCGAAGAAGTGAGCGAGCAGGTTTCCACGGCGGACGCCGGCCCCGCATCGGATGCGGCGGGGCCGGCCGGGGACGCCTACCAGGTGCTGCGCAACCGGCTGTCCGGCACGGCAAGGGAGTTGGCCCGCCGGGCCGAGGCGCTGAACGCGGCCCGGCAGGAGGTCTTCGGCTCCACGGAGTTGCGGCTGGCGGGCGCCGAGCGGATGCGCACCGCCCGCCCGGCGCTGCCCGGCGACATCGCCCCGGTCGGTCCCTACCTGCTGTTCGCCGCGAACCCGGCCGAAGTCGAGGACGTCGCCGACGTGTTCCGGGTGCGCCGCGCGGACGACCTGGAGGGCGACGGGACGGGCGCGGCCACCGCCGCCTCCACGGACACGGGCGCAGCGGCCACGTCCACCGCCACGGCCATGGACACCGGCCCGGCCGGGCTGCTGGACGACCCCGGCTT
>NZ_JACEGK010000421.1:0-7087 GCF_056859195.1 Streptomyces sp. NH27 | reverse complement strand
CGGGCACCTCAACATCGCCGCCGCCCTCCGCGAGATGTCCTACGAGCCCTTCACCCGCCCCCTGAACCTGCTCGGAATCGCCTGACCAGCACGAACACAGGCTCACTCAGACTTTGAAACCGCCCTGTCCCGGGGCCCACCACCGACATCAACCGATCAAATCAGGACGAGCCGGGCAAACGCCGGGGCCCTGGGTTTCGGACCGCCGGATAGGGGTTGCCGATAGGGGTTGTCGACCGGAGGATTCCGCAGGTAGCTTCCTTTCTCGGTTCTTCGTCTAATTTCCGGCACTACAGCCACCGAGCCGCCGGCGGCCGCAGTATCCAGACTTATTGCGCTCTGAGTGACGTCTTCGAGCGCGATATAGGATCAAGGAGAAATCATGGCGAGCACGAAAACCTTCGCACTGAGCGCCGAAGAGCTGAAGAAGTTTGCCCGGGACGGCTATCTCGGCCCCTTCGACCTTTACACCGAAGAAGAGATGGAAGGAAATCTCAGGCAGATCAGGCCGAAGCTCCTCAAGACAAAGAACTCCATATATGCCGAGGGGCGGACGGAGTCCGGCAACACGAACCTGGCGGCCGGCTACGACCGGCACATCGACGTCGACTTCCTCGCCGAGCACGTGACCAGGCCGGAGATCGTGGACAGGGTGTCGAGCATCCTCGGTCCCGACACGCTGTGCTGGCGTACCGAACTCTTCCCGAAGTACCCGGGCGACGAGGGAACGGACTGGCACCAGGCGGACAACTTCTCCAGCGTCGACGGCTCGAAGCACCCGCACATCGTGTGGCCGGAGGACGCGGAGTTCGGAGGCACCGTCACCGCCTGGACCGCCTTCACGGACGCTTCGATCAAGAACGGCTGCCTCCAGTTCATCCCGGGCACGCACACGTCGATGAACTACGACGAGTCCAAGGTGATGGACTACAACCCGGACATCATCAACCAGCTGGACAAGGACGGCGTCAAGCGCGGCCTGTTCGGCTACGACTACCGGCAGCTCCAGAAGGACCCGGACTGGAGCCCCGACGAGTCCAAGGCCGTCTCCCAGGTCATGCGCCAGGGACAGTTCATTCTCTTCTGGTCGACGCTCATGCACGCGTCCCACCCGCACAGCGGCGAGACCGACCAGATGCGGCTCGGCTTCGCCTCGCGCTACCTGCCGACCCAGGTCCAGGTCTACCCGCACTCCGACGAGCTCCAGGAGTTCGGCGCGCGGGCGAGCCTGGAGAAGTACGGCTGCGTGCTGGTGTCCGGTGAGAACCGGTTCGGCCACAACCGCTTCATCGAGAGCACCGTCAACGGATTCCGATTCCCCAAGCACTAGTCCCGTGACCCTGTCGGCGTTATTTGATCTTATGTGTACCGTTCTACTGGCACGGAGCTCGCTGTGGAACAGGCCGCCGAGCTGCGGGAGTTGGCGAGCAGTCGGGACGTGCCTGCGGACACGGCCACACGGCGCCGGATCGTGCTCTGGTCCACCGAGGGGCATCGACGAGTGCACGCCGAACAGGAACGGCGCGACTTCCTCGCTTTCTTGAAGAAGGCGAAATCCCTGACGATGTCCAATTCAGCCGACAGTGAAGCGATCACGAGACACTAGGAGAAACAAAAACATGAGCGGGACGGACAACCGAATGGCATCGGAAACGCTGCTGGCCTGGGTCATCGACGAGTGCAAGCAGCTCGGCCTGCGGGTATCCGGCGGCGAGGACGACTTCTTCGAGGCCGGCGGCACCTCACTCACCGCGGTGAAACTGATCGAGCGGTCGGAGCGGAAGTTCGGCGACGACTCGCTTCCGCCGGACGAACTGTTCACCGAGAGCCGGATCACGGACATCGTGGCCAGCATCCAGCGGCACAGCAAGCACGCCGACCCGGTAGCGGACTAGCACGGTCACCGTGGTGGCGGCTACGAACGACAAGTGGGTGATGACCCTCAAGGCTGCGACGGCGGAGCCTGCCCGCACTCTGTTCTGTTTTCCGTACGCGGGCGGCAGCCCCGAGACTTACCGTGCCTGGTGCGGCGGGATCGCGCATGACATCGAGTTGCTGTGCGTGATACTGCCCGGCCGGGGGCACCGCCTCAAGGAAGCACGCTACGACCGGTGGCGGCCCCTGGTGGACGATGTCTTCGAGGCGCTGTCGCCGTATCTGAACCGCCGCCACGCCTTCTACGGCCACAGCTTCGGTGGCCGGCTCGCCTACGAACTGACTCACCTGGCTTCGGCCGGGTTCCCGGGACGGACGCGCCGGCTGTTCGTCTCCGGCTGCCGGAGCCCGGACTCGCCGCAACCGCGCCCGTACATGCACCAGATGGCGGAGAGCGACTTCCGCGACGCGGTGGCGAAGATGGGCGGCACCCCATCGGGGCTCTTCGAGGAGGAGCGGCTGATGCGCCTCCTCCTGCCGACGGTGCGCAGCGAGATCCAGCTCGCCGAGATATGGGACCACCGCCACGCGTCCGGCGTGGACGTTCCCATCACCGCCTTGTACAGCCCGGATGATCCGATTGACACCTGGCAGAGCATGCACGGCTGGAGCAGGTTCACCGAGCGGCACTGCGAGATAATCGAAGTTCCTGGGGGGCATTTCTTCGTGGACAGCCATCCGGAGTACGTGACAAGAATCGTCAACACACGTCTGGGGAATTGAATGGAGAACATCGCCTTTTCCGAAGAGGCTCTATCCATTCATCAGAAAATCAATACGACCGATGCCGTCTATCCGGCGGAGAGCTTGAAAGAACTCTTCGAGGGATCTGCCAGCCGTCGTCCGGAAGCCGTCGCGGTCGTCCATCAGGACCGGACGCTCACCTACCGCGAACTCAACGGCCTGGCAAACAGCCTGAGCGTGCGACTCCGCGCGGCCGGGGCGAAACCCGGCGACGTCGTGGGACTGTCCGTCAAGCGCTCGCCGGAAATGATCATCGCCATGCTGGCGATCATCAAGTGCGGTGCCACCTACCTCCCCTTCGACCGCACCTGGCCGGACGAACGGCTGGGCGGGATCTTCGACCAGGCAGGCTGCACGACGCTGCTGACCGACGCGGCCGACACCATGGCGACCCGCTTCGGGCACATGCGTGTGGTCCCCGTCGACCGGCCCGCGCTGGACGCGGACGAGAATAACCCCCCGCTGCGGGTCTCTCCGGACTCCATCGCCTACATCGTGTTCACGTCGGGATCGACGGGCTCTCCCAAGGGTGTGCCGATCCGGCACCAGGGCGTCGTCCGCCTGGTGTTCAGCTCCCGTTTCGTCACCCTCGATGAGAACTCCGTGATCCCGCAGCTGGCGTCGGTGCCGTTCGACGCCGCGGCCTTCGAGATCTGGGGAACGCTGCTGCACGGCGGGACATGCGTGCTCTATCCGTCGGATTTCGTCCGGCTCTCGGAGCTCAAGCGCGTCGTCCAGCAGAACGGCGTCACCGCGGTGTTCGTGACGACGGCACTCTTCAACGTGATAGTCGACGAGGCCCCCGGCATTCTCGACAGCGTCCAGACCATCCTCACCGGCGGTGAGGCGCACTCCCTGCGGCACATCGAAATGGCGCGGAACCACTACGGGAACGACAAGGTGGTCAGCGTCTACGGGCCGACCGAGTGCTCGGTCTTCGCCACCTACTATCCCGTCCGGGACTCCGTGCTGGGCGAGTCCGCGCTGCCGATCGGACTGCCCATCCAGAACACCTCCCTCTACGTCGTCCACGAAGGTGTGCTGTGCGCGCCCGGCGAGGTCGGCGAGGTGTGTCTGGCGGGGCCGGGGCTGTCGCCGGGCTATCTGGGGATGCAGGAGCTGACGGATAAGAAGTACGTCGAGTACGACATCAACGGAGAGACGGTACGGCTCTACCACACCGGGGATCGCGGGTTCTGCCGGGACGACGGCAACGTCGTCTTCCAGGGGCGGCTGGACGACCAGGTGAAGGTCAACGGCTTCCGGATCGAGCTCGGGGAAATCGCGCACTTCATGAACCAGGTGCCGCACGTCAAGCAGAGCTACGTCACCACCAGCGAGAAAGACTCCGGCGAGAAGGTCGTGGTGGCGTTCGTGGTGCCGGCCAACGATGCCTGCACGCCCCGGGCGTGCCACGACTACCTGGTCACGAAGATTCCCAGCTACATGCTGCCCGGGGAGATCCACGTCTGCGGCGGCCTGCCGCTGACGGGCTCGGGCAAGGTCGACCGGAGGGCACTCCTGTCCCAGCGGCAGTACCAGGAGATCCCGCTGCCGTAGCAACGTACACGGCATGCGGGCGCCGGGCGCGCATGCTCGGACTGCGGGAACACAGAACGAAGACGAGAGAAGAATGAGGTTCCAGTGACAACGATCAATCAATCGCCGACGGTCGACGCACGGCCCGCTGATGCGCAGTCCGGCAAGGGATCTGGGACCGGGCTGAGCATCAAGGCGGCCACCCTCTGGCTGCCGCCGAGCAAAAAGGGCCCCGCCGAGGGCGAGGTCACTCCGGCGGATATCGAACGCATCGGTGTCACGGAATTGCACGTGGCCCCGGACGACATCGCTCCGCCCGAGATGGCCATACTGGCCGCGGGGAGGGCCCTGGAGGGCAGCGGAGTCGAGTCGGCCGACATCGGCTGCCTGATCCACTCCCACAGCTACCACCAAGGCTTCGACATGTGGTCGCCGGCGCACTACGTCGCCCGCGGGACCGGCATCAACGACGCGCTGCCCATCAACGTCCAACAGCTCTGCAACGGTGGCGCCGTGGCGCTGCAGATCGCGGCCAAATGGCTGGTCGCCACGCCCGGCGCGGGCGCGGCCCTGGTCACCACCGCGGACCGGTTCTCCCCGCCCGGATTCAGCCGCTGGGCGAGTGACGACGACGCGGCCTACTCGGACTCGGCGACCGCAGTCCTGCTCGGCCGGTCCGGCGGGAGCGGCGACCTTCTCCACCTGCGCTCGCTGGAGATGATGACGGACTCCGAGTGGGAGTTCCAGATGCGCGGGGACGACCCGTTCACTTCCGTTCCGCTGGGGCACGGCACTCCGATCGACCTCCGGCGGGCCAACAAGGTGTTCAGGGAGTCCGGCGCGGCGGCGCGAATGGTCAAGCTCGCCGTCCCCAAACTGTACGAGCTCGTCATGCGGGCCCTGCGCAACGCCGACATCGAGCCCAAGGACGTCAGTTGCGTCGCCTTGCCGCGGCTGACCCGGACCATGCGCGAGGGCATGTTCAAACCCGCCATCAGCGAGTTCATCGGGGGGGACCCTCGCTACCTGGAGTGCACCACCGGCTGCCTCGGCGCCGGGGACTTCCCGGCGAACCTGGTGGACATCGAGGCCGGCCTCAACCCGGGCGAATTCGGAATGCTCATCCAGGGAACCGGCGGGTACACCTTCACATGTGCCGTAGTCCAGGCGCCCGAGAAGTAGTACGGAAGCCGGGGAGGACATGGCCGTGACGCCGAGCACATGGGACCGGGAGAACTATCCTCTCTGGCACGGGACCGTCCCCACGTCAGCGATCCTCGACCAGAGCGGGCCGGGTGACATCTGGGTCAGGGGGGAGGGGTCCTGGCTGGTCGACGCCTCGGGACATCGCGCCCTCGACGCCCGCGCCGGGGTGGGCAACATGATGCTCGGCTACGGCAGGACCGATGTCGTGGAGGCGATGTGCCGTCAGGCCCGCGACCTGCCCTACGTCTGCATGGTGCGGTGGGAGCTGCCGGCTCCCGTGGTTGTCGACCTGGCACGGGAGCTCACCGCGATCGCCCCCGCCGGCCTCGACCGGGTGCGGTTCTGCCACACGGGCGGCGCGGCGGTCGAAAGCGCGGTCCTGATGGCCCGCGCGTACCACCGGAACAGCGGCCGGCCGGACAAGCGCCTCGTCGTGGGTCTTCGCGACAGCTACCACGGCAGCCCCATGGCGGCCATGGCGGCGAGCGGGCAGCGCATCATGCACTGGCTGTTCGGTCCGATGCCGGACGGCTTCTGCCACATCCCGGAACCGGCTGACGACCCTGTCGCCGAGTTCGCCGCCCGCCTGGACGCGCTGGGGCCGGAGCGTATCGCGGCGTTCATCCTCGAGCCGGTGAAGGGGCGGAACGGACAGTCCCTGAGCAACCAGTACCTGCGCGCCGCACGTGAGTACTGCACGAAGAACGACATCCTGCTTATCTTCGATGAGGCGTTCACGGGTTTCGGTCGGATGGGTGAGATGTTCGCGGCGAACATCTCCGGGGTCTCGCCGGACATCATGTGCCTCGCGAAGGGCATCACCGCTGGCTACGCGGCGCTCGGTGCCGTCCTGGCCACCGAGCGGATCTACCAGGCGTTCGACACCAGCAGCACCGTGTTCGCCCACGCGTCGACCACGGACGGCCACCCTGTCTCCTGCGCCGCGGCGCTCGCGGCGATCCGCGCGTACACGTCCGAGGACCTCGTGGCCAACGGGCGGGCGCTCGGCCAGCTCCTGTGCGATCAGCTGGGCGGCCTGCTCGACAGGGCGCCCACCTTCAGGGGGGTCAGGGCCGTCGGTGCGTACGTGGCGATCGACCTGGTGGACCAGGACGGCAGCCCGCTCTCGATGCAGGACCGGCGGCACCTGGAGTCGGCATGTCGGCGGCAGGGCCTGCTGGTCCACTACACGCCCGATACCGTCGCGCTGATGCCGCCGCTGACGATGTCCACGGAGGAGGCGGAGTTCGCGGCGCAGCGGTTCGCGAGCGTGGTGTCCACTCTGCGGCCGGCGGTCGTCCAGCAGCTGTAGCTCCGGCGCTCCGGTCGTCGTGCGCGCAGGACGACCGGAGCCTGGGCGAGAACGCGAAAGTGCCTTCCGATCCGGGATGGCGGGGCCTGCCCAGGGCCCCCGCCCCGGTCGGGAGGCACTTTCCGCATGTCGGCCAAAGGCGTGGCGGTCGCGGGCGGTGGGCAAGCTCCGCGACGACCTCTCCTCGGGCCGATGGGCCGAGCGCAACCGCGAACTCGTCGCCCTCGACGCGGCGGAACTCGGTCTCCGGCTGCTCGTCGCCTGAAAGTCCGGTCCGGGAACGCCGCGCAGGAGTGTCGGGGCCGGATCCGACAGGCCGGCCGGGCAGGGGCCGGCCACACCGTTTCGGAT